>JBAVUV010000513.1:0-4556 GCA_049696955.1 Candidatus Sulfotelmatobacter sp.
TCGATTTTTCCCAGGATGATGTCCGTAGGCAAGTCCATCCTCAACGCAGTCGGAATCAGAAACTCAGACTTCGGCGTATTCGAATTGATGTGGTATCCGGGAGGCACGCGGAAATTCAGATTTACCATCGTCGCCTGCGCACGTTGCGCAGTGGTTAGTGGTACTGGGGCGATCGAGAGCGTCGGAGCTTTGCCCGGCACCTGTGCCGCCGCGCCAACCGCAAGCAATAGCGTAGCAACCAGGAACCACCAGACCAATGGCTCTTTCCTGCCTCGATGATTCGTTTGCCGATTCATTCTTGCAGACTGTTCAAATTAGAGCCGAATAAAACATACTCCTCGTATAGTAGAACAACCATGGTGCCGCGCCTTGTTACCTCAGAGCAGGCCCATTTTCGCGCGCGAATGGTATCGATGGTTGGGGTATCAATGGCTGGGTATCGACGCCTGGCTGGTCGCAGGCCGGGTATCCAGCGCCTTCTTGATCGCGTCTTCAATTTCAGCCTTGCCGCGCAGTCCCAGGATCTTGTCGACAATCTTGCCGTCTCGTCCAATCAGAAAGCTTTCCGGCAGCGCCGGTACGCCCCCGTATTCGTCGCCCACTGATTCTTTTCCAATCAATATGGGATAGTTCACGCCCATATCCTTGGCGAACTTGCTGATGTCTTCTTTGCTGGCATCATCCATGGCGACGCCGACGATTTGAAAACCCTGCGCCGCGTACTGGTTCTGCAATTCGACAAACCACGGCATCTCAATTTTGCAAGGCCCGCACCACGTCGCCCAGAAGTTGAGCAACACAGCTTTGCCACGAAAGTCGGACAGGCGCATGGTTTTGCCGTCGAGCGATTGCAAGGCGAAATCCGGTGCGGGGCTGGCCAGCGCCAGCCGCGGCGCAAACGACGGACCATTTCGGCGCGCCGCATGAAATCCAACATACAGCATCAACGCGACCGCGAAAGCAACGACTACAAGCGTAAGAGGACTGCGGTTCACAAGAACACTCCATTCAAAACTTTAAAGATTCGCCGTTTTCCAACCATCTCACAAAGCAAATCGGTTCAGAAATGAGAGCCAATTCGAGATCAGGGTAAACCGTCCCAGCACCAGCAACACTCCCAGCGCGATCAGCAATCCGCCGGAGGCCACTTCAACCGCATGCATGTGCGAGCGGAAGCGGCTATAAAATTTCAGGAAGCGCTCCACTCCCAGAGCCGTGAGCAAAAACGGTACCGCCAGCCCTAAAGAATAAATCGCCAGCAGAATCATTCCTTTCGATAACGTATCCTGCGCGGCCGCCAGCGTGAGAATACCGGCAAGAATCGGCCCGATACACGGAGTCCAGCCGAAGGCGAACGCAAAGCCGATCACAAACGCGCCGATCGGAGTACTGCCGCCTTTTAATTCGTGCAGGCGCGTATCGGAATACAGAGCTTTGATCTTCAGAATGCCCGTGAGGTGCAGACCGAACAAAATAATGATCACGCCGGCCACAATCGCCAGCGTGTGTTTGTACTGCGCCGCAATCTGCCCAATCTCCGTGGAGATGGCCCCGAGAGTGATAAACACCACGCTGAAGCCGAGAATGAACCCGACGGAGTTCGTCATGACCCGCCGCATCAGCCGGCCCTGAGACAACTTCAGTTCATCCACGCCCGCGCCCGAAATCAGCGAAACATAGCCTGGGACCAGCGGCAGCACGCAGGGCGACAGAAATGAAATGAGACCGGCGAAAAAAGCAGCGATCGGAAGTGGAAGGCTCGACATGCGTCTTTTATTGTACCTGCGGAGTTCTCCTCCGTAACATCAGACGATTGCCGCGGCAATTAGTTGCAGACTTGTCGCGCTTGGCTTAACGCGATTTGGTGGCCGGTTCTGCCGAAGGTTGACTCGCTTCCGGCACCTCGGGGCCCGATTCCGCCAGCATCTTGTGCAGAAAGCCGAAAGGTACCGAAGCGTTGACTACCGCGCGATCATCCGATTGCTTGGCCGTGATGCTGTCAAAAAAAGCTTTCACATCCGGGTCAGTCCCGTGCATTCCTACTGCGGTTTCGCCGGTGTGGGTTAATGCCAGAAAGACGTTGACTTTATCGATCATTGCCCGAGCGTCTTCCGGACTTTTTGTGAAAGCTTCGGCGCGGACGTGCACTGAATCGGCCTTCAAGTTCAAATGAAGCGCGCTGAGATAACTGCCGGAGACAACCAGAGTGGCCGGCGCGGTAAAAAGCGAACCCCATGCACTCCCGGCAACTGCTGCGGGATCGATGCGCGCCACCGCCCACGCCAGGCTGGCAAGCTGGACGTGCTTATAAAACTGACGCAGCAGCGCCGGGCCTCCGAACGGCGATGCCAGTCTTTTGGAGCGGTCGACAATTCCGCGAATCACCGCGGGATCATCGTGATTGGATGCGGCCACTAAATCGGCGTTAAGCACCGCTACCCGCACTGATCTGCCCTCTACGCGAAGAGTGTAAATTTCGATGGATTGATAGGTCTCCACCGACTGCGCGACCTGCCGCAGGTAAGCAGCAAGGCGCTGGCCGTGAAACTCTCCCTTCAACACTTCAGAGAATCGCGGCTCCGGGGCTGAACCGCCGGTTCCTCCGCCCGGCCAATTTCCCGGATAGTGAACGGCTAAGGCCGCTTCATCCAGATCGCGTTCGAATTCAAATCCAGTCTGGCTGATAAAGCGTTCGTACTCCGGGTCGTGACTTACGGCTGGCAGTTGCTTGCCGCCGTTCGCTCTCCGGATCCGCCCCAGGTTTCCATAAAAAAATGCGTCTCCACCGGGCAACAGACGGGCCGCCTCAGGCGGAGCTTGCTTTCTCAGTTCCACGGCAACCGTCACCGCGGCGACGATCAAGATCACCGTCAGAAAGATTGGGAGAGTACGCCTAATTCGCATGGAATGCGGTCAGGGCTGACATCATATCACTGCTGGCCATCGCTGTTGCCGAAAGGCTCAAGGAATGGTTGCGCGCAATTTAGCGCTTGTGATAACTTAACTAATTGTCCCGGACATCTGGAAGGGATCAAGGGTATACTTGTGCTTATAGGCGCGAGTTCCCGATATTGCTGGCGTAGCTCAGGTGGTAGAGCATCTGATTTGTAATCAGAGGGTCAGGGGTTCAAATCCCTTCGCCAGCTCCAGTAATGAAGAAAGTCCGGAAACGAAATTCAGGACGAGCTTCCGGCAGACAGCAGAGCTTGGCAAGTGGCGGCGCAACAGGTTTTTCCAACGCACTCCATTCGGGACGTACTCCGGCGTGTAGTGATCTTCGCGTGGTAATCCGTAGGCGCGATTCTTGGTTTCCCTGATTTGCGAATACTTGATTTGCGAAACCCAGTTTGCGAAAACTTGGTTGACGTAATCTGGTTGGCGACGGCAACGGCTTGTATGCCCTGCGTGGTTCGCCTCCCGGATACAGCGCGACGACTGCATCGCCCGGCAGTTTTTTGCACAGGTGGGTGAGTGGTTAAAGCCAACAGACTGTAAATCTGTCCCTCCTAGCGAGGTACGAAGGTTCGAATCCTTCCCTGTGCACCAGTATTGAGTTTGCTGTGGCGCCGGCCTCTGGCCGGCCAGCCGCCGGGACGGCGGCGCTACTTTGCGAGCGGTTTTCGCGGAAATATGAATCGGTTGGCCATCGCGTTGGTTGCGTACTCGGTTTTAGGTGCGCTGGCATTTGCTACGTTGAGTGATTTCCGGATCCGGACGCTGACGCTGCTGATTCTTGGGTTGTTCGCGTTCAAGAGCTGGGTGCGCCGAAAAGACGTACTGCATCCGGACGGTGATAGCGAGCCGAGGTGAGAGTGTTTTGGCTGAGAGCTGACGGCTGATTGCTCCCAGCTGATTTGAGCCGATGTAGCTCAGTTGGTAGAGCACTCCCTTGGTAAGGGAGAGGTCACCAGTTCAATCCTGGTCATCGGCTCCATAGGGTTTGTGAAAACGGTTCGGAAAGAAAGACGTTCGAAGAAAAGTGTTTGTGAAAGGGCATGGCTTTAGCCATGCCGCTTGGAGTCGATAGAAGAGCGGCTTTAGCCGCTGAGGTTTGCTGAAAGCTGACGGCTGAAAGCTGATAGCTGGTGTAAGGGCGGGAGTAACTCAGTGGTAGAGTCACAGCCTTCCAAGCTGTTGGTCGCGGGTTCGATTCCCGTCTCCCGCTCCAGAGATTGAGGCGTTTTGCGGGCGCAGTTTGCGAGGGATCGGAGTTAGGTGAGTATGGCATTCGAGCAGGCGACGATCAAGGTTCAGAAGGAAGCGGAGTTTGCGAAGCTGCAGGCTGCGGTGGAGCGGGCGTTCCTGCCGGAGAAGGCAGAGCGTTTCCTGAAGCAGTTGGACCGCAAAGGAATTCGCGTTAGGGATTTCGATGGAGTGCTGACGGCCCGGGCGCTCGAGGATGCGGTCGGATCGAAGGCGGAGTTGAGCGCGTCGCAGTTGTACCAGGCGCTGCCGGTTTCCGATCAGGCGCAAATGCGGGAATTTTATCTGTCGAAGCTGGAAGGCATCGACGCTGCATTGCGACATAAGTTTAAGAAGCTGTATCAGTATTACTA
>JBAVUV010000514.1:0-1771 GCA_049696955.1 Candidatus Sulfotelmatobacter sp.
ACACTGGAGCGTGCCAAATTCACGAACTGGGAAATAATGAAAGACGCGGTTCGCAACAGGGCGATGCGCGTCGGAGGGCTACAGCAAATCGACATCCCTTCCCGCTCCCTGTTCCTACTAAAGTCGGGGTTCCCCGCGCCAAAGGTGACCGCTGCAATCTCTCTGGACGGCCAAAGGCTGGAACTTCACTCGGCAGTGCGCGAAAGAGTTACCGGCCTCGTTGATGAGCAATCACACACCTTTCGCATCAGACTAGCCTTCAGCGGGGACATTTACTTTAAGCGCAAGGACGAACTGCTGAGTTTGGAAGAACTGAGCCGTTTGATTGTATCCCTCGCTAACCGATTTTGAGAACGTACTCGCGAAAGGAAAAAGGAAGAAGCTCCAATATGCGAGGACCTGCAGAGTAGTTTCCAATAGATATGGGCCAGGACATTAACGATATCCAAGAACAGATGACGCAAGCCTTGACCCGAGGCTAAGGCCCGAGGGTCGCCCGATTCGTGCTTGCAGTACTCGGAGGAGCCCCCTATGTCGGCGGGGTATTCGGCGGTGCCGCGGGGGCGTGGTCAGAAGCGGAGCAAGACCATTTCAACAAGGTCGCTGCGAGCTGGCTGAAACTCCAAGAAGACGAGATTCGGGAAATTGGCATAACTATCGCAGAGGTCCTGTCCCGTTTAGACCTGAACGATGCAGAGACGCAGAAACGTATTGAGAGTCCAGAATACCTAAGCCTGATTAAGAAGTGCTTCCGCGACTGGTCGGCCGCAGAGAGCGAAGAGAAGCGCGTTTACGTCCGAAATCTGTTGACCACGGCTGCGACAAGCAGGATTTGCACTGACGACGTTGTTCGCATGTTCATTCGGTGGATCGACACCTACTCAGAGCTGCATTTCAAGGTCGTGAAGTGGATCTACGGGCACCGCGGCTGTACCCGCATGGACATGTGGATCGGAATCTACGGCGAAAGAGTCCGAGAGGACTCGGCTGAAGCGGACCTATTCAAACTCCTGATTCGCGGCCTGAGCACAGGGGAAGTGATACGGCAACACCGAGAGAAAAATTACGATGGCACTTATATCAAGAAAAGTCGCCCACCGCGTCGAGGAATGCCTTCACAGACACTGAAATCAGCATTCGATGACGAGGAAGAATACGAACTAACCGAACTAGGAACGCAGTTCGTACGCTACACAGTAGAAGGCGCGATGCCAAAGATCGCAGCTCCATTCGATCCAGCGCATCCGACAGGAGACTCGGCGGCGCAACGAGCAGCAAGTTAGAAAGGGAGGAAGAACTAAATGTCGCAGAGAGCGCTGTTTCGCAAATACCCCATCTTCGCCGTCCAGCAGCACCAACCAACTGGCCAAAGAAGCAGTCCGATCACTGCCACAAGAGAGGCTCAACGAAGACGAGGAGAAGCTGGCAACCGAGATAGCAGCCAGCCTGACGATAGAGTTACCTATCCTCGATCGGTCGCAAATCTACCAAACGGATAGACAGGTACAGATGGACGCAAGAACTCTCCCAAATAGATTCGTGTTCAATCGCTCCCGGCCGGTACCGGTCGACGGCACGGAGATAACGATTCATATTCCCTTTAAGGGCGATCCATCCATGTTCGATGTTTGCCCATCGCAACACAATTTGAATCCGCCAATCGCGGAGATCGACCCGACAAATAGCGAAATCTTGCTGACATACCAAACTGCCGATGAAAACTCGTCCATCAAAGCTAGGTACGAAGCAACGCTGCACCAGATCACGGAAC
>JBAVUV010000515.1:0-6888 GCA_049696955.1 Candidatus Sulfotelmatobacter sp.
GTCGAAGACCGGGAATCAAGCTTGAAATTCTGAGGCTTCCGGAAAGCGCAGGTTACACTTAGCCAATGCCAAAGCGAGCAGCTCTTCAATCTTCGTCTCTTCGCAATTACGCGACATGGCCAGTTCGCTAACCAGCAGATACCGGGCGCGTTCCAGCATCTTCTTCTCGCGGAAAGACAATGGCTTGGCCTGGTGCAGCGCGATCAAGCTTTTCAGGACTCCCGCCACCTCGAACAACGAGCCGGTACGCATCCGGTCGGAATTTTCCTTGAACCGGTCTTTCCAGTCGGCGGTGCTCAGGTCGTCGGCAACCGACAGAAAATCCAGAATCTTCTGCACTTCGCCATTGCGAACCACCCGCCGGATACCAACGCTGCCCACGTTATTGCACGGCACCATTACCTTCAGGCTGCTGGCCTTAATATTGAGAAGGTAGAACTTTTCCACAGTGGCGCCAATGGATCGGCTGCTTATCTGCTCGATAATGCCCACGCCATGGTTCGGGTAGACGACCTTATCGCCGATGTGGAAGTTCAAATCACCGTTCATAAAAGGTACCCGGGCAGGAAAAGGGTCGAGTGAGGGAGAACGTTGTCGTTACTATAAACATATTATCCCGGAATGGGACGAAAAGCAAGAATCGGCCATGCCATAGGTCGAGAAGTTATCGTCCACGAATCGTGAGTGTCGCCTGCGTTAGACTTTCGGCTACTTCGTGTAAGATCTGTAAACCCTTGTTTTTTGAGCGCTTAAGTGGACAACTGATTACTAATCAAGCATAAGAGCTCCACAAAATTGGACCGCATATAATCTGCCGGTGAAGCCTGAAGACGAAAAACCCGGCAAGGAACGCAGGGAAATCGACCCGGCACCAGTAAAATCCGGCCGCATTCTCGGGTTGGACGTCGGCTCCCGAAGGATCGGGATCGCCGTATCCGATCCCCTCGGAATCACCGCACAGGGACTCGAAACCTTACAGCGCCGCAACAAGCGGCAGGACTTCGCCGCTCTCGAGCAAATCATTCGCCAATATGCAGTCCGCGAGATCGTAGTTGGCCTTCCCTTACGCATGAGCGGCGCGGAAGGCACGCAATCTGACAAAATGCAGGTATTCGCGGAGGACCTGCGCAAAAAGTTCCGCCTGCCCGTTCATCTTTGGGATGAGCGGCTGACTTCGGCCGAAGCCAATCGACTGCTCCGCCAGACAGAATTATCCATCGAAAAGCGCGCCAGAGCAGTAGACCGCATGGCCGCAGTATTGATTCTATCCAGCTGGATGGAAGGCAACCGCAGTCCGTAGCGCCGGCCTCTGGCCGGCTGTCCCGCGGGCGTCCCGCCCGCGGAGCCGCCGAGACGGTGGCGCTACATAGCAAAGCCCCTAGTGCCCCAGCATCGCGCGCCGGTAGGCAGCCACATTCTTATTGTGCTCCTCAATGGTACGTGCGAAGCGATGATGGCCTTGCGCGTCGGCGACAAAGTAATAGTAGTCCGATTGTGCCGGATGCATGGCCGCCTCCAGCGCGCTCTTCCCGGGATTAGCGATGGGGCCGGGAGGGAGTCCAACATTTTTATAAGTGTTGTAGCGCGAGCTGAAGCTCATATCATCGTGATGCAGCGCACCCGTGTAGCTTCCCGCCAGGAGTTCCGCATAAATAATGCTCGGGTCAGCGTCGAGTGCAATCCTCTTCTGCAGCCGGTTGGAGTAGACGCTTGCCACCAGCGGCCGCTCGTCAGCAACGGCTGTTTCCTTTTCAATAATGGATGCCATGATCACAGTGCGTTCCAGTTCGTTCGTCTCTTTATTGGGATCGACATTGGGATCGACGAACTTGCCGTTGACCTCAACTTCAATATGCGGCGAACCCGATGCGCTGTTCGACCCGACCTCCGGCGTTGCGACCTTCGACTCCTGAGTCAATCCGATCTGAGTCAATCCAATCTGACTTGCCACCTGTCGAAATTGTTTGACCATCGCCGCCGCCATCTCCCGCATGCTCATCATGCGGCTGAATTGATACGTATCCGGGAAAAGATAGCCCTCCAGAGACTGCGCCCCAGGCGCGAGGTCAGCGATGAGTTCCGTATCAGACTGCGCCACCTTCAAAAAATCTTCGGCCGGACCAAGGCCCGCAGCCTCGATTGCCCGCGCAATGTCGAACATGGTGAAGCCTTCGGGAACCACCACCGTGCGGAAATACACGTCGCCGCGCACCAGTCGCTTGTGGACGTCGACAATATTCCTGGATCTATCGAACAAGTACTCTCCCGCCTTCAGCGAATGGCGGCGGTGCAGATAGTGCCAAAGAATGAATGCATCTTCACTGTGGATGATTCCATTCGCCTTCAATTCCGCGGCAATGCGCCGGGTCGAGTATCCCGGGCGCACCATCACAAACTTCTGTCCCGCAGGTTCGGTCGGGGCAAATACTGCCCACGCAAACCATCCTCCGATCCCGAGCACCGCAATCAGAAACAGCCACAGAATCTTGCGCACAGTAGGCTTAGTGTAGTTGAATGGCCCGTGTGAATTGCCTTATCAGAGCCCGCGCAATCGTTGACCAGACAGGTTCGCATCCCTGATTCAGCCTTGGCCGGACGCTCGTCTCCACGTATTTTCCTGTAGACGCAGCGACTTCTTGCACCTTTTTCGCCGCGCTATACTCAAATGTTCAAGGAGTCATTCAATACTTCATGAGACGTAGCTCGCCTCTCAGGGTTCTGATTTTGCTATCCGCAATGCTGCCCACCGCGGGCTGTTTGCTCCACACCCGCCCGGTGGAGGAGACTTACTCCAAAGCTCCGCTTAAGGAAGCATCCCAAGCCGCGTTAATCGACAGCATCAACCAGCAGGCGCAGAAGATTCAGTCCCTGCAAGCAACCGTGGATATTGACACCTCTGTCGGCGGCGCCAAGAAGGGTCACGTCACCGATTACAAAGAGATTCGTGGCTATGTGCTGGCACGGAAACCGTCCATGCTGCATATGATTGGATTGTTGCCGATCGTGCGGACAACCGCCTTCGACATGGTGAGCGACGGGCAGCAGTTCAGGCTATGGATTCCGCCGAAAAACCGTTTTGTGATCGGTACCAACGATGCGCAAGCGCCCAACCCCGACCAGCCGATGGAAAATATTCGGCCGCAGGATATTTTCAATGCGCTGCTCATCCACCCCATCGACCCTCAATTCGAAATTGCCGTTCTGGAAAACGGCGACGAGATTCTGCATGACGCCAAAGGCCATCGCGTTCTGCAGGAAGATTACGAATTGGTTGTAATTCGCAAAGATAAAGACGATGAGGGGTGGAGACTGGCCCGCAAAATTGTTTTCAGCCGCATCGATCTGTTGCCCCACCGGCAGTTTATTTACGATAAGCAGGGCAACCTGGTAACCGATGCCCGCTATGCCAGCTACAAAGATTGGGACAGCACCAGCTTCCCCTCGCGCATCGAGATTTCCCGTCCGCAGGAAGAATACGACATTACTCTCAACCTGCTGAAGCTGGAAATCAACAAGCCGCTGCGCGATGAACAGTTTGCTCTCGTGCAACCGCCCGGCGCCGAGGTCGTGCATCTGGATAAACCGCAGCCGCAGTCGAGCGCGGTCTTGCCCCTTTCAGATACCAGAGATCGACGCTAGCGGTAACGCATTCACGTGTCGTCGACGTATTACTCGTCATCGACGTATTACTTGTCATCCCGAGCGCAGCGAGGGACCTTGGTGTTAGGCTGGGGCGACAACTCAACGGCGCAGTGGCAAAAACCAGCTCCCCTCGCTTCGTTCGGGACGACAATCAGTTAAGCTCTCCCTAACCCATGATCAACAAAATGGTCGTCGCCAACCTGGTGCAGAGGCCGATACGTTCACTGATCAGTGTGAGCGCGGTTGCGCTGGAAGTAGTCTTGATTTTGCTCATTGTATCTTTCTTCTACGGCCAACTGAATGGATCAAAGGCCAGCCAGATGGGCGTGGGCGCGGATGTGATGGTTCAGCCACCCGGATCCTCGGCGCTCGTGGGAGTTACGGGCGCGCCCATGCCGGTGAAAGTCGGCGACAAACTGCGGGCATTGCCGCACGTGCAGGTGGCCGCGCCGGTGATCTGGGAATTAACCACCAAGCCTTCGCTGGAAATTATCTACGGCATTGATTTCGCCAGTTACAACAGCATTTCTCCGTCCTTTAAGTTTCTGTCGGGACGTCCTTTTCAAGGGCCTTACGACGTGATCGTGGACGATTATTTTGCTGGCCTGAAGCATGTCAAGTTGGGGGACGAGGTGTTAATCCTCGATCACAATTTTCATATCTCCGGGATTGTGGAGCACGGTAAGGGCGCCCGCAAGTTTGTGCCCCTCGCAACCATGCAGGATCTTATCGGCGCTCCCGGCCATGCTTCCGTCTTCTACATCAAGCTGGATGATCCCAGGAATGTCGATGCTGTGGTCGAAGAGATCAAGAACGTCCCCGGCATGGAGAATTACTCCGTGCGCTCCATGCAGGAATACCTCTCGATGATGACGCCGGAAAACTTGCCCGGATTTGCGACAGCAATCCGCATTGTGGTCGCGATCTCGATGATTATCGGATTTCTGGTAATTTTCCAGTCGATGTATACCGCCGTGATGGAGCGTACGCGGGAGATCGGAATTTTGAAGTCCCTGGGCGCGTCAAAGATCTACATTGTGAACGTCGTACTGCGCGAGACGGCCCTGCTGGCTATCGTTGGTATCGCTCTCGGAACCTTGGTGAGTTTCGTGGCCCGCCACATTATTCTGATCGAGTTGCCGACGCAGCGGCTTTTCTGGAGCGGCGAATGGGTGGCACGGGCCACCGCGATCGCTTTAACCGGGGCGCTGTTGGGCGCGCTGTATCCGGCGTATAAGGCTGCCCAGAAGGATCCAATTGAGGCGCTGGCCTACGAATAATATTTTGCTGATATTTCGTGCTTTGCCAATCGGCGTGATCTGCGCCTAGTTTTCCGCCGCGGGTTTCGCTTCCAGGCCAGCCCGCTTGAGCAGTCGCCGCAGTGCTCTTTCGCCAGCGGCCCCGCGCTGTTCGCCTCCGATGTTTCCGTCACGGTCCACCACCACATAGATCGGATAGCTCTGCGCGTTATACATGGCGGCTAGATTCGTGTCTTTCGTCAGCACGATAGGAACGGATCGTGGATGTTCCGCGAGGTACTGTTTTACAGTCTTATCGGGCTCGAGAACATTGACTGCGAGCACGATCAGTCCCTTATCGGAGAACTCCTTCGCAATGTCGTCGACCAGAGATGCTTCGTTTTCGCAGTGTTTGCACCAACTGGTCCAGAACTCGAACAGAACAACTCTACCTTTGACCGAGGCATTGTTGAACTGGCTGCCGGATGTTGTTTTAGCTCTGAAGCGAGGAGCAGGCTGGCCGGTCTCATCGGCGGAAAAGGCATAGACGGCGACGGCGATGAGTGCCACTGCGACCAACAGCAAGCGGCGTAAGATTGAGGGCGGCGCTGCCATGGGCCGGAATATTATCACGGCTCAGCAAATCACGGTTCAGCACGTCACGGTTCAGCAACCATGGCCTCATTCTGGCGCGTCGTGTGGTTCGTAGTCATGCGTTGCTGAACCGACTGCCTTTGTGCAACTCTCCGTTGACAACCCCGCGCGCCCTACGGTATCTTTAAAGCTTTGGGAAGTCTCGCGGTTGCCCGCCTGATGGTCTGGCGTCCTCGCCGGGGAATCAACGAGCGGTCTTCATTAGCTATTTTCAATCGCGTTTCGCAATTTTTTAATTCTGGGAGAATTCAGATGTCAACCTATTTCCCCAAACCGGGGGAAATTGTGCGCAAGTGGTTCGTCGTGGATGCGGATGGGCAAACGCTTGGGCGTATGGCCTCGGCTGTAGCGCGCGTCCTCATGGGTAAGGAAAATCCGCAATATACGCCTTTTCTCGACACTGGCGACCATGTGATCGTCATCAACGCCGAGAAAGTGAGAACCACCGGAATGAAGTCGGAGCAGAAGCAGTATCACCATTACACCGGTTACCCGGGCGGTCTGCGCACCGAGGATTACCGCAAGCGTTTGGCGCGCAAGCCGGAAAAGATTGTCGAGGATGCAGTGCGCCGCATGCTGCCGAAAAACAAGCTGGCGGATCACATGCTCTCGAAGCTGCAAGTCTACAAAGGTGACAAGCATCCGCACGAGGCGCAGAAACCGCAGGAGTTGAAGCTGGAAGTAAGGGCGTAAAGGGTTGCGGCGGCCGAGGCTTGAGAAGATTGAGATTCCTTACGCTCCGCCTGAAAAGCGGCTGCGCTTAGGATGGCAAGCAAGTTTAAATTTCGAGAAGGGCTCGCTTCTGGGGATTCAAGCTAGAGGCTAAGAGCTTAGGAGCTAAGAGCTAGCATGGCAGAGTTGGTTCAATACTACGGAACGGGACGCCGGAAGCGCGCGATTGCGCGCGTCTATCTGCGTCCAGGTGGCGGCGAGTTCAAAGTGAACGGCCGCGAATTCGAAGAATATTTCGTGACTCCGGCGCAGCGCTCTGCGGCGAAAGCTCCGCTGGCCTCCACGGACACTGCGGCGTCTTTTAACATCGTCGCCAGCGTGCTGGGCGGCGGCGTCCGCGGCCAGGCCGATGCGGTAAAGCTCGGCATCGCTCGTGCCCTGATGCAGTTTAACGCTGAACTGCGCGGCAAACTGAAGTCAGAGGGTATGGTCACCCGCGACCCGCGTGGCAAGGAGCGCAAAAAGTACGGTCAGAAGGGCGCACGCAAGCGCTTCCAGTTCAGCAAGCGGTAATTGCGGAGCGATAAAGTTTTTAGCTGAGAGCTGAAGGCTGATAGCTGACAGCTGTTTAAGGTGTTCAATTCTTCCCGTGCTTCGCGGTGCGGGGACGGGAATGGCAATC
>JBAVUV010000516.1:0-3851 GCA_049696955.1 Candidatus Sulfotelmatobacter sp.
ACAGCCATCGGCAGGGATCCTCGGCAAAATGTATATACTCAGCTGGGAGTAAAGACGGTCATCAATTGTCGCGGAACATGGACTTATCTGAGTGGATCGCTTGAATTTCCCGAGGTTCGTCAAGCGCAGCTGGAAGCATCCCGTTATTTCGTGAACATGTTCGATCTGCAGCGTGGGGTGGGCCGGCGCTTGTCGGAGTTAACTGGAGCCGAATCTGGCATCGTCACTTCAGGCTCAGCTGGAGCTATGTCCGCAGCAACCGCCGCGTGCATGGCTGGCAGCAACGATAAATATATTTGGCAGCTCCCCGATACCACCGGCCTGAAGCACGAAGTGATCATGGTGGGCGGCCGGAGCGCTTTCGACAGCGCTATCCGGCTCACCGGCGCGAAACTGGTTCTCGTATATTCCTCCGACGAACTGGTCAACGCCATCAACGAAAACACGGCGATGATCTACACCACCGATCTCGGCGAAAAACTGCAGCAAGAAGTGGCGATTGCGAAAGCCCATAAGGTTCCTCTCCTGCTAGATGACGCCGCGGGCATACCACCCGCCGATAACGCCAAACTCTACGCCAGGATGGGCATTGACCTTTATTGCTTCTCCGGAGGGAAGGGGCTGTGCGGGCCCCAGTGCAGCGGCTTGCTTCTGGGGCGAAAAGACCTTATCGAGTCAGCTCTCATGAATTGCAATCCGCGCGAGGGAGCCATTTGCCGTCCGATGAAAGTTGGCAAAGAAGAGATTATCGGTTGCCTCACGTCGCTTGAGACATGGCTAAAAATGGACGAGAAAAAGCTCTACGCCGACTGGAACGGCCGGGTGGATCGCATCCGGAAGTTGGTGGAGACAGTGCCCGGCGTAAATACTGACATCTTTGTCCCCGACGACGGGAACCGATATCCGACGCTCAGGGTCTCCTGGGATACGCATGCGTGGGGATTCAGCATTTCCGATTGCGTTCAAGAACTGCGGGCGGGCGATCCGGTCATCGAAGTGCTTGGAGCGGACAATCCCAGCCTGGTGACGGCCGTGCGCGAGGGTCAGCCGAACCGGAAAGAACGCAAGGAGCCCGACCACATCGAACTGGTTTCAATGACCATCAAGCCGGGCGAAGAAATCATTGTGGGACAAAGATTGCGCGCGGTTCTACGCGCCGCCCAGAAAAAATCTGCCGCTTAGGCGCTCGAAGGGAAATTTATTTGCGAAGAAAACGTCAGACAGTCGCAATGCGACTTCTATTAATTATTTCCCTGCTTTCGCCAGTACTCATAGCAGGGGGACAGGTGAGGGCCATCGTTCCCGTAGCGACTTCGGCTGGCCTGAATCGTCTCTACTCGCCCGCTGTGGACGCCGGAGACTATATCTACATCTCCGGTCAGGGACCGCGTCGTCCGGATGGAAGTTTACCTACGACATTTGATGCGCAACTCCGCCAGGCGCTAGATAACCTTAAAGCGATTGTCGAGTCTGCCGGTTTGACCATGGAGCACGTTGTCTACACCCAGGTTTATCTTGAGGACATCAGCAAGTGCGGCGAAATGAATCGAGCGTTTGCTGAGTACTTCGCGAAGACTCCGCCGGCTCGAGCCGTGCTGGGCGTGGCTCGCCTTCCGGAGCCGCCTATTCAGATTAGCGCGGTCGCGGTGCGTAGCCTGGCCGACCGGCGGGCCATCTATCCGCCAAACTACAATCCGGCCGAGTCAGCTTCGCCCGGCATTCTCACTCACGATCGGCTCTTCATATCCAGCATGTCTGGCAGCGATCCCGTTAGTGGCAAGATTCCGGACGACCCTGCGGCGCAGGTCGATCTGGCGCTTGATCGCGTTCAGGCAGTGGTGAAAGCAGCCGGTCTTGAACTCAGCAACATGGTTTTCGTCAATCCTTACCTGACTTCGGATATCCCGACACGGGTCATGAATGAGCGTTACGCGCGGCGCTTTGAGTTCGGCAATACTCCAGCGCGCGCCACAATTGAAGTATCGAGTTTGCCCGGTGGCGCTCACATCGAGTACACCGGCGTCGCCGTTCGCGACCTTCGCCAGAGAAAAGCCGTTCGTCCCAAAAACATGCCGCCCAGCCCCACCGCTAGTCCCTGCGTTTTTGCCGGCGACACCTTATATTGCTCCGCCAAAGACGGCTTCATTCCGGGCCCGCACGGCGGCATCTATGCCTCTACCACACAACATCAACTGCGGCAGACCATGCGCAATCTTCTCGACAACCTCGAAGAAGCCGACATGAATTTCAATCAGGTTGTAGCCACAAATGTCTATCTCGACGAGTTGTCTGACCTGCAGGCCTTTGACGATGTATACGCGCAATATTTTGGGACTTTGCTGCCGGCACGAACCACCATTCAGCAAATCGCATCCACCAAACGCGAAGCCGACAAAGAAGGTCACTTCCCTGGGCTGGAGCAGGCCTCGTTCATCGCGGTTCGTACAAATTCCACCCGGTGAACGATTGACGCGAACCGTCCTCGCCGGGGCCAGCGAGACTGGCCCTGCGACTGCAATCAGCGCAACGACTGTCTGAAAGAGATTGGTATACTCTGTGCGGATCGCAGTGAGCGGGCGACCCGCGAAGGACGATCTGCGGTGCTGGCGCTTGAAATTGCCGCCGAAGGAAATCGTCGTAGATTGAGATTGCGATAATGGATGCACCCAAGGAACTAAACGAGATTGTTCTTCCGCAGACTGTGATCGGCCCGCTCACACGCGCGGCGATTTTTCTAGTCGTCTGCATTCGCCCGAAGCAGGAGAACTATGCGGTGCTACGATCATTCTGCGCGGACCTCTCTGGGCTGGTCCGCGCCGTTGAGTTTCGTGACGCAGAAGCCGGTCTCACCTGCGTCGTTGGATTCGGTTCAGATGCCTGGGACAAACTCTTTGGATCACCTCGGCCTTCCGAGCTCCATCCGTTTCGAGAGATTCGCTCAGGCAGCCGCCATGCCGTCTCCACTCCCGGTGACATCCTTTTTCACATTCGAGCCAAACGTCCCGACCTCTGTTTTGAATTGGCCGCACAGCTCATGGACAACATCGGCGATGCAGTTTCCGTTGCCGACGAGGTTCACGGCTTCCGCTATTTCGATGATCGCGATGTCATCGGGTTCGTCGACGGCACAGAAAATCCGCGAGGCGCTGCAGCGCACGAGGCTGCTATTGTCGGTCACGAAGATCCAGCCTTTGCGGGCGGCAGCTACGTCATCGTTCAGAAGTATCTTCACGACATGAAGGGATGGAATGCCCTCCCCGTGGAAACGCAGGAGCGCATTATTGGCCGCAAGAAGCTCTCAGACATCGAACTGAAAGACGCAGAGAAGCCACCATTCGCGCACAATGCGCTCACTTCGATCGTCGAAAACGGAAAGGAACTTAAGATTCTGAGAGACAACATGCCTTTCGGGCGGCCGGGCCACGGCGAGTTCGGGACCTACTTCATCGGCTATAGCCGCACTCCGCGCATCACCGAAACAATGCTTCAGAACATGTTCGTGGGTCGTCCCCCTGGCAATTACGACCGGCTGCTCGATTTCAGCAGCCCAGTAACCGGGGGTTTATTTTTTGCGCCGTCATCAACGTATCTCGACGACATCAGCGGAGACCCGCCGAACTCTACCGCTTAAAAGACGGAAAGACGAATAATCCTAAGCAACTCAGTACTCGACGCCGGCGGCTAGCTCACGACCTTATCAGTAATCTCCAGCCCACGATCGATGATGGCAAACGCTTCGCGCAGCTGCTGCTCGTTGATGCACAGCGGAGGGTTGGTAAAGAAAGTGTTCCAGCGCACGAACGTGTAAAGCCCCTGCTCGCGGAAGAAGCGCCCCAGTGCGGCCATTTCAT
>JBAVUV010000517.1:0-2163 GCA_049696955.1 Candidatus Sulfotelmatobacter sp.
TTCTGGAGACGTTTGCCGATTGTTTGCCGCAAGGCGACGCCGACATTGTCGACCAAGCGCTCTATTTTGAAGCGACTGCGAAGCTGACCGGCGATATGTTGGTCAAAGTGGACCGCATGTCGATGGCGAATTCGCTAGAGGTGCGATGCCCGCTGCTCGATCATGAGCTGGCCGAGTTTGCGTTCTCGATTCCCAAAGAATGGAAGATGCGGAACGGCAAAGGAAAACGGATTCTCCTCGATGCTGTCGGCGACAGATTACCGCCCGAACTGTTGCGATTGCCCAAAAAAGGGTTTGGCGTGCCACTGGCAAACTGGTTCCGAGGCTCGCTGCACAGCTTTCTTTGGGATCACTTGGCCGGGAAAACATTCCTCGACCGAGGCATTGTTTCGCCGCGCTTTGTCAAGCATCTTTTGGAGGAGCACGACAGCGGCCGCCGGGACAATTCCAACTGGCTTTGGATGTTGTTGATGCTGGAACTCTGGCTGCGGGATTTTGAGCAGACGCGATCCTCATCAGGCTCGTTTGCGACCGAGCAAATCCCAGTAAAGATCTAGCACCGCGGCCAAATTGCGATCGTCTTTTTGAGATTTTGCCTTGGCCGGCGCCGGATCGCGCAATTCGGCGAGTATGGCATCGGCCAGCGCGCTAGTGTCGCCCAGCGGTATTAAGCGAACTCCGTCTGGACGCATCCCGTTATCGGTGGCGATCACCGGAGTGCCCAGAAACAGAGCCTCCCGTACCGAAATCGCGTCGCCATCATACAGGGTGGTTCTGAGGAGCATGCTGCAGTCGGCGATCGCGCGCATAGTGACCGCATGGGGCACGTCGCCGCAAAGCAGGATGTGCTCTGCATAAGAAGTGGCTTGAATGGCCGAACGGATCTGCGATTCGATACTCCCAGAACCTACGACGGCGAGACCGGCATTGGGGTAAACCGGCCGAATTTGGCCGAGCGCCTGGATTTGGCGTTCCAGATCATATTGCGGTTCCAGTCCGCAAACCCCAAGTAACACCGGTCCGTGCGCGCCGAAAAACGAGTTGAGCGGCTCCGTCAAAGAGTCGGCAATCGCAGAAGTGGCTACCCCATTGGGTGCGATCAGCCGTACACGCGATGGCGAGACCCCCAGCCGCAGGAAGAAATTCACAAGCTCGTCGTTTACGGTGATGACGCCGTCGAATCGCCGAAACATCAGAGCTCGCAGCGAACCCGGGCGCGTCGCTTTGCCTTCGTCCGAACCTGGATAACCGCCGGAGTGAAACGTCAGCACCGACTTTGCCCAGGGAACCGAGCTCGCAACCAATCCCAGCAGGACCACCCGCAAAGGGGCCATCCCTCCGATGTGGAGGTGCACCAAGTCGTACCGTTTCCGAACCAGATCCCAGATCAGTTCCAAAGCGCCTTTGGGATAGTAGACATCGTCTACTTCCGCCTTGCGATGCCTCGTGATGTTAATGACCGCGCACGGGATTCCCTGGGAGCGCAGATACTGCCGAATGGCGACAAGATTCGTCTGAACCCCGCCATGAGGCGGCGGAAAGGGACCAAGCTGGACGACTTTCATGACTGGGGGCGAGAACTTGCGTCCGATTCCTCCACTTTGTAAACGGTGATAGATTTGCTCTCGCGATAGCCGGAGCGAAATCTCCTCCACAAGTCTATCGTCCATTGCGTGGGAAACTATAACTGGCCGTTATGGAAGTTGAACAACAGATCGAGGCGGCGCCGTCCCGTGTCGAACCCGTTAAACGTCGACGAATCAAAGTCATACGGCCTGCCTCAATTTCCCCCGCGGTGTTGCTGGATAGCTTGGTAGAACTCTATCGCTCGCGCGATCTGTTACTCACGCTGACCATTCATCGAATCCGTGTGCGGTATAAGCAGTCTGCGCTAGGGTTAGGTTGGGCCTTACTGCAGCCGATATCGCTGATGCTGGTCTACACCATTATCTTTAGCGTAGTCGCGCACATTAAGAGCGATGGATTACCTTACTCGCTCTTCGTTTTCGGCGGTCTACTTCCCTGGATCATGTTTCAGACCGCTGTGTCGTCCTCCTCTTCGGGCTTGGTTTCGCACAGCACCCTGATCACCAAGGTCTATTTTCCACGAGAGATTCTGCCGATCACTTACGTGTTGGCGGCGCTCTTTGATTTCCTGATTTC
>JBAVUV010000518.1:0-3327 GCA_049696955.1 Candidatus Sulfotelmatobacter sp.
GCCGCCAATGAGGCGGACTGGAAAGCTGCACACGAATACGATTACGTCGAACGTGACCGGCAAAAAGCTGGAGGAACCAAGACATCCGAGGAGCTCATGATCTTGGGCTCTTCCTATGAGCGACTGATGGCCGTGAACGGGAAGCCGCTGCCGCCAGAACAGCAGGCACAGGAACAACAAGAGCTCGAAACAATCTTGGTCGAACGGCGGAAAGAATCTCGGCAGCAGCGCCGCGAGCGAATCGCGAAATACGAAAAAGAGCGCGAAAGCGATCACCTGTTGATGGAGCAACTAACAAGAGCCCTCGATTTCAAGCTGGTAGGCGAACAAAAGCTGGGACCTTACGAGGTTTATGTGCTCAAGGCGACACCTCGTTCCGGCTATGAACCTCCGAATAATGAGGCCAAGGTGTTGACGGGCATGGAAGGCAAACTCTGGATCGACGAAAAGACGTTCCAATGGGTAAAGGTCGAAGCCAGGGTCATACGCCCGGTGTCCATTGAAGGTTTTCTCGCAGAAGTCGAACCGGGTACACACTTCGAACTCGAAAAAACACCTGTGACGGGTAGCATCTGGCTCCCGAAGCATTTTGCAATGAAATCGCAGGCCAAGGTCCTATTCTTTTTCACACGGAAATCGCAAGCGGACGAAACTTACAGCGACTATCACAAACCTCTCCCCATTCAAGCGTCCGCCGCTGGCGGAAGATAATGTGATTCCGTAGAACGCCTTCCATCTGCCCAGCTGAGCAAAACTGCACAGAATTCCGCGTCGTCGCAGCAAGATACTGGATGGGTCCTAAATTTCCGAGTTCAATACCTGGCCTGAGAGCCTTTTGCCCGACGCGGATCCAACGATCTTCCCAGACTCTCTTTGACCGTGACTCGCGACGGAACAAGGACAGGAGAGTATTCATCGTGCAATCAAGTGTAACGAACCCGGTGTCCAAGTCCGATTCCAAGGACGATCTAAAATCCCTGCCCATGCCGGAAGTCGAGAAAAGACTGGGATCGTCACCGAAAGGCCTGAGCCAGGCTGAGGCGCAGAAACGGCTGGCGCAATACGGTCCGAATGAGATCAAGGAAAAGAAAGACAATCTATTCCTTGAGTTCCTGAGCTATTTCTGGGGTCCGATTCCATGGATGATCGAAGGGGCAGTGATTCTGTCGGGGGTGGTTAGACACTGGCTGGATTTCTTCATCATTCTTTTTCTTCTCTTCTCCAACGCAGTCGTGGCGTTTTGGGAAGAACATCAGGCGGGCAACGAAATTGCAGCGTTGCGCGCGAAGCTGGCGACAGAGGCTCGCGCCCTGCGAGACGGAAAGTGGGCGACTCCCAAGGTAGCGGAGCTGGTGCCGGGCGATGTCATCCGCTTGCGATTGGGGGACATCGTGCCCGCAGACGCACGCTTGTTGGCGGGCGACCCGGTGCAAGTCGATCAGTCCGCGTTGACCGGAGAATCTTTGCCCGCGACGCGCAAACCTGGCGAGGCAGTCTTTTCGGGCTCGATTATCAAGCGCGGCGAAACCGACGCGATGGTGTACGCCACCGGCACCAACACCTATTTCGGCAAGACCGCGGAATTGGTGCAGGACGCTCATACCGTCAGCCATTTCCAGCGTGCTGTGCTGAAGATTGGTAATTACCTGATCGTTCTTGCAGTGGCTCTGGTGGCTGTGATTGTTACCACGGCGCTCTTCCGGCATGACCCGATCCTGAGCACATTGGAATTCGCATTGGTGCTTCTGGTGGCCGCGATCCCGGTAGCCATGCCCACGGTGCTGTCCGTCACCATGGCGGTCGGCGCGCGCCTGCTGGCGAAAAAGCAAGCGATTGTGACCAAGTTGTCGGCGATCGAAGAACTCGCGGGCGTGGATGTACTGTGCTCGGACAAAACCGGCACCTTGACCCAGAACAAGCTGACTCTTGGAGATCCATTCTGTGTCAATGGTATTGCTGCCGATCAGATCATCCTCGACGCCGCCCTCGCTTCGCGTGCAGAAGATAAGGACACTATCGATCTGGCCGTGATCGCAGGCGTGAAGAACGACAAGGAATTGAAAAGCTATCAGGTCCTGCATTTCGAGCCATTCGATCCAGTTCATAAGCGCACCGAGGCCACCGTAAAGGGCTCCGACGGAAAACAGTTCAAGGTGGCGAAGGGAGCGCCGCAGGTCATTCTGCAGATGGCGACCAACCTCGCGGACGTAAAACCCGCGGTTGAGAAAGCCGTCAATGAATTTGCCGCACGAGGCTTCCGCTCCCTGGGTGTGGCCCGCGCGGATCAAGACGACAAGTGGCAGTTCGTTGGCGTCTTGCCCATGTCCGATCCACCACGCCAGCAGGCCAAAGCGACCATTGCGAGCGCGGTGCAGATGGGCGTGAAAGTCAAAATGGTCACCGGCGACCAGTTGGCCATAGCGAAGGAAATGTCTCATGAGCTGGGCATGGGAACGAACATCCTGGATGCCACTGTATTGCGGGACAAAAAGAAGACGGCAGAGACCGCAGCGTCCATCGAAAAAGCGGACGGCTTCGCCCAGGTCTTTCCCGAAGACAAATACAACATCGTCGACGTCCTACAGAAGCACGGCCATATTGTCGGTATGACTGGTGACGGGGTGAACGACGCTCCCGCACTCAAGCAAGCGAACTGCGGCATCGCGGTTTCCGGTGCAACCGACGCGGCCCGCGCGGCCGCGGACATCGTGCTGCTCGCACCCGGCCTCTCGGTGATCATCGACGCGATCAAGGAGAGCCGCCGCATCTTCCAACGGATGAACAGCTACGCAATCTACCGCATCGCCGAAACCCTGCGCGTGCTGTTCTTCATGACGCTGGCGATTCTCGTATTCAACTTCTACCCCGTGACCGCGGTGATGATCGTGATGATCGCCGTACTCAACGACGGGGCCATCCTCTCTATCGCTTATGACAAGGTTCATTACAGCGATAGGCCCGAGAAATGGAATATGCATCTGGTGCTGGGGATCTCGACCGTGCTGGGCGTTATCGGAGTTGTGGCCGCGTTCGGCCTCTTTTATCTTGCCGAGCGCGTATTTCATCTCGACCGCGCACACGCTCAGACGCTGATGTACCTGAAGCTGTCCGTAGCCGGACATTTGACGATTTTCTTAACCCGTACACGCGGCCCGTTCTGGTCGATACGCCCGGCGCGGATTCTCTGGATCGCGGTGCTCGGCACGCAAATTGTGGCGACGCTAATTGCTGTCTACGGCGTATTTATGACGCCACTGGGCTGGCGCTGGGCTGGGTTCGTTTGGGTCTATGCTCTGGCGTGGTTCCTGCTCAATGACCGCGTGAAGC
>JBAVUV010000519.1:0-1570 GCA_049696955.1 Candidatus Sulfotelmatobacter sp.
TTGCCGCGTGTCCTGCGCCGGAACATATTAGAATCGATGCGGGACTCTTTCTAGCGAACTTGTGTTCCGGGTTCGATTCGCGTTCCGCAAGGCAGACTTATGAAACTCTTACGACCTGCAATATTCGCGCTGGTATTTGCCGGCGCGTTTTTCTACTTCACGACCTGGCGTTCGAATTCGGGTTCGAGCCTCCTCCATCCCTCGAATTGGCTGACCCGTCCTGCAGAAGTGGAGATTACGGAAGCCGCCGGCAACGAGGGGCTCGACAGCGAAGAGCAGAACAATATCCTGGTGTATCGGAAGAATATTCCCTCGGTGGTGAACGTTACGTCGCGAGCCATGACGTTCGACTTTTTCTACGGACTGGTGCCACAGGAAGGTCAAGGCTCAGGCTTTGTCATTGACCGCGAGGGCCACATCCTTACGAACTACCACGTAGTCGCCGAAGCGCGGCAGGTGAAAGTGACGCTGCATAACCGCAAGACATATGACGCGACGGTGGTGGGCACCGATCCTCCGCACGATCTGGCCGTGATTCAGATCAAGGCTCCTGACCTTGTTCCCGCCGTGCTCGGCGACTCGCGCAATCTGCAGGTCGGGCAGAAAGTCTACGCGATTGGCAATCCCTTCGGGCTGGCGGGGACTATGACCCGCGGCATCGTGAGTTCGATCCGGCCGGTGCGGGAGCCGAATGGAGCGACTATCGATGAAGCGATTCAGACCGATGCAGCCATTAACCCGGGCAACTCCGGTGGCCCGTTGATGAACTGGCACGGGGAAGTGATCGGGATCAATACCATGATTTTGTCGAGCGTGGGGCAGAATGCCGGAATTGGATTCGCTATTCCGATCAATACCGCGAAGGCCGTGCTGAACGATTTGATGACGCTGGGTCGAGTGCGCCGGCCCGCATTGGGAGCTCGCACCATTCCTATCACCGCGGAACTCGCCGATGAAATGGGATTGCCGGCGGATTACGGTCTTCTGATTGTAGAAGTCATTCGCGGCGGCTCCGCCGATCAAGCGGGGCTGCGAGGCGGCACGGAACGAGCTTACCTGGGCAACCTTCCAATTACGCTCGGAGGAGATCTGATCGTTGCCATCGATGGTGAAAAAGTTGAGGATGAGGACGCCCTGGCGCAGATGATGAACAACCGTCGGGCTGGCGACACCGTAAAGGTGACGATTTACCGGAACAAGAAAAAACTTGATGTGAATGTGGCCCTGGGCGAGGCCAGAGAGCAAGTATAAAGGTGCACGGTTTATCTGTTCGCGTAATCCGTAGCGGCGGAAAAAGAAAAAGAGAATTTGTCTCGAGCCGAGTAAAATTGTATTCTTCAGTCCTGCCTATGACTGCCGTTCGCTAAATCAGCAGCTGCCATTGTGAACAAAAGCACGCCGAAGTGTGCGTGCTTGGTTCCCGCCTTAACGTGTTCTCAATTCAGAAAGGACTCTGACATGCAATTTGTGGACAAGGCGTTGGCACGCCGTTTTGAGGCTTGCGAGGAGATGCCGCAAGTTCTATATGCGCGAGTGTTCCAGAAAACCCGTCCCGCGATCGGTGCAGCGG
>JBAVUV010000520.1:0-6210 GCA_049696955.1 Candidatus Sulfotelmatobacter sp.
GGCTCCGACGGTTGCGGGTTCGATTCCCGTTTCCCACCCCAGATTTTCCGCTTGTTTCTTTTCTTGGTCGTTTCCTCCAGATTTGCTTCCAGGTTTGACTTGTCCCTTCATTCCTATTTTGGGAATAGATTCCGCGCTGCAAGCCTTGCGGCGAGCTGGATTCGTTGATTATCCCGTTTCTCGGGAATAGAATCCGCACGTCTTCTCGAATGCGGTTTCCATTGTCTTCGCATTCCGGTGCGGAGTTGCAATGGATTTACGGCCCCCCGCGGTTGAGATTTCCCGTTTTTATCTGGAGGCCTATGAAAACTTCTCCCGGAAAAAAAGGCAGGGCAACGCGCTCGGCTGCGGCGAAGAATGGTCCGCAATTGATGCCAGAATTATTTCCCATCGTTGGGGTTGGAGCGTCGGCGGGCGGGCTGGAGGCATTTTCTGAATTGCTGCACAATTTGCCGGAGAAAACCGGAATGGCATTCGTCCTGGTGCAGCATCTCGATCCCAAACATGAAAGTGCGCTGCCGGAGATATTGGGCCGGACTACCAAACTTCCGGTGGAAGAAGTAACGGATGGGACGGTGGTGCAGCCGAACCATGTTTATGTGATTCCGGCCAATACCAGCATGATGATCGACGACGGAGCGCTGCAGTTGAGGGCGCGAATGGTAGTGCGCGGCCAACACATGCCGATCGACAATTTTTTTCGCTCGCTGGCGGAAAAGGTTGGACAGCGGGCGATCGGGGTGGTGCTGTCGGGCACAGCTTCTGACGGCACCGAGGGATGCCGAGCGATCAAGGCAGCGGGCGGTCTGACTTTTGCGCAGGATGAAGAGTCGGCGAAATATGACAGCATGCCGCGCAGCGCGGTGCACGCCGGGTGTATCGATTTCATTCTTACGCCGAAGGACATTGCGCGGGAGTTGGGCGGAATTGGGCAACATCCTTATGTGACGCACGTGCTATCGGGTCCCAAGAACGATTTTCGCGGAATGGAAGGAGGCGAAGTGGACGCACTGTTCGGCTTACTGCGTGAATCTACCGGAGTGGATTTCACGAACTACAAACACAGCACACTGCAGCGCCGGATCCGGCGGCGGATGGACCTGAATAAGATTCCAAATCTGAAGGACTACTTGCTTTACATCGCGAAGAAGCCGGAGGAAGTGGACGAGCTGTATCGCGATTTATTGATCAATGTGACGGGATTTTTCCGCGAGCCGGAATCGTTTCTGGCATTGCGCAAGCATGTTTATCCGGCTCTGTTTGAGGGCCGCAAGCCGGACTCGCCGGTGCGGGTGTGGGTGGCGGGATGTTCCACCGGGGAAGAGGCTTATTCGATTGCGATTACTTTACTGGAATATCTGTGGACGCATACCCGGAACATTTCGCAGGCGGCGACGGCCATTCAGATTTTCGCCACAGACATCAGCGAAACTTCGCTGGATCGCGCCCGCAGCGGTTTATATACGAAGGCCGCGGTGGCAAATATTTCGGCGGAACGGCTGAAGAGATTTTTTGTAGCCCAGGATGGCGGCTATCAGGTGAACAAGTCAATCCGGGATATGTGCATTTTTGCCCGCCAGAATCTGGTGAAAGATCCGCCGTTCTCGAACCTGGACCTGGTGAGCTGCCGCAATCTGCTGATTTATCTGGGGCCGCTTTTGCAAAGAAGGGTTATCCCCACATTGCATTACGCATTGAAACCCAAAGGCTATCTGATGCTGGGGGACGCAGAAAGTCTGGCGGGATTCGGCGACCATTTTTCGCTGGTGGACAAGAAAGACAAAATCTACCAAAAGCGAAAGACCACAGCGCGGATGGCAACCTACTTCGCTACTACGGATTATTCGCCGCGCCGGGAGGAAGATGCAAAGAGCGGGCTGCATTTCCCGGCTCCTTTTACGGTAGAAAACGAAGTCGAGCAATTGTTGATTAACCGATTTGTGCCCGCCAGCGTGGTGGTCAACGATCAATTGGAGATTGTGCAATTTCAGGGCAAGACGGGGACGTATCTGGAACCGGCCGCGGGACAGCCATCCTTCAGTTTGTCGAAGATGGCGCGCGAAGGTCTGGTAGTGGATTTGCGCGCGGCTTTGAGCCAGGCAAAAAAAAATAATGAGATGGTGCGCAAGGAAGGAGTGCACTTTCAATCGGAAGGAAAAGCGCTGCAGGTGGATCTGGAGGTGCTTCCGCTGCGGGGACAGGGAGCGCAGGAACGCTACTTCGTAGTGGTGTTCCAGGAACCGGCTGTGGGGGCGGCCAAATCGACGGGAGCAAATGGCGGAGGCAAAACCCGGAAAGCACAGACTGTGACGGCCGAGAGCCAGAATTTGCGACGCGAGATCGCACAGTTGCGAGGACAGTTGTCATCGCTGATCGAAGACCATGAGACCACGCTGGAAGAATTCAAATCGATGAACGAGGAGGTGCTCTCCGCAAACGAGGAGCTGCAGAGCACGAATGAAGAACTGGAAACGGCCAAGGAGGAGCTGCAATCGACCAACGAAGAACTGATGACGCTGAATGAGGAGATGCAGAACCGAAATGCGGAATTGAGTTCGGTGAACAGCGATCTGCTCAATCTGCTGGACACAGTGAATCTTCCGGTGGTGATGGTGAGTCTGGATCTGCGAATCCGACGGTTTACGCCGCCATCCCAGAAGCTGCTCAATCTGCAGCCCAGCGATATCGGACGAAAACTGGGCGAGATTCGAACCAACCTTGAGTTCCAGGATCTGGAGACGCTGGTACAGGAAACGATCCATAGCGCAAGTCCACAGGAACGCGAAGTTCGAGAGAAGAGCGGCGCGTGGTATGGCTTGCGCATCCGCCCCTACAAAACGTGGGACAACAAGATTACCGGGGCAGTGATTAGTCTTCAGGATATCGATACTCTCAAGCGGACGCTGGACAAGACGCGTGAGTATGCCGACGAGCTGGTAGAAAACTCGCAGGGATGCATTTTGCTGCTGGACGAAAAGTTGCGGGTCACGGCAGGGAATCGGGCTTTTTACCGGACGTTCGAGGTGAGCGCGCCGGAGACGGAGGGCAGCTCGATTTACGAACTGGGCAATGGACAGTGGAATGTGAACGGATTGCGGCGTGTGCTGGAGGACATCATCCCGAGGAATGCACAAGTAAGCGATTACGAAGTAAGGCATGATTTTCCCAAGCTCGGTCCGCGGACCATGGTGGTGAATGCGCGGCGGGTTGAGTTGCACCCGGGACATCCTTCTATCTTGCTGGCCATAGAAGATGTCAGCCGGAGGAGCCAGCAGGGAGTTGCCTGAAGCTGAGGGCTGTGCGTTGGGGGAAGCCCGCTCATGGAGCGTTACATTTGCACTTCTTTATTTGCACTTCTCTATTTGCACTTCTGACGGAACCGTGAAAGAGTTGGGTCACGGCGGACGGGACGGAAGCAAATATGGCCAGCCTTCAGGCACTCTGCAGTATTTGCGAAAAGAGAGTAACGGCATTCACCCTCCTGGGAGATAACGATCTTGAGCCTCTGCTTGACCGCAACGAGGAGATTATCGTTCGGCATGTGTTTGGGGATGGTTCCGGAAAGCAACTCGATCACCGGTGGAGTCTGGTGGGCAAAGAGAAAGAGGATCTGGCAAAACTCATCCGGTTGATGGCGCAGGAAAAGAAGAGACTCGGACATCGGGCTTAGGATCCGGGTGTGCGGATGATGTTACGCAGACGAAATCTCAAGAATCAGCCTGAGAGACTTCTGGCAAAGTTCTCCTTCCGGCGGTAGAATGCAATGACTCAGTCGGAAGAATGAGACGGATTTTCAATCCATTTCGGAAGTCTCCATCTAGAGAGCTCTCGTCTCAAGACCTGTTGTTGCCAGATTCCTCGTTCCGCTATTCTCCATTTCGGCCCTCTGGAGGAGGTCTGGGTCCACTCGAGCAGCGTATGTTGGACGCGTTGTGGGCGCGGGGCAGCGCCACTGTGCGGGAGTTGGTGGATGGCGGCTGTGAGGACCTTGCCTACACTACGGTGATGACCACGCTGGACCGTTTGTTCAAGAAGGGTGTGCTTACGCGATCGGAGGAAGGCAGGGCGTTCCGCTACACGGCGCGGTTTAGTCGCGAGGAATTCCGCCAGGAAGCGGCGGGGCACGCATTTCGGCAACTGCTGGACGCCAGTCCAGGATCGTCGTTGCCATTGTCGTTTCTGGTGGAAATCCTGGGAGAGCGGGATGCGCAGTTGCTTGATGACTTGCGAAAGCTGGTGGAACGCAAGCGGCGGGAGCTGAGTCAACGCGAGGCCGGGCATAGCGAATCGGATTCCGACAAAGCCGAGCGAGGGGAGACAGAGTAATGTTCGCCCTGCGCGGAGTTGCGGTCTCCTTTTCGATTTTCTTCCTCTTCTACAGTGTTCTGACACTGGCGATTGGGCTCGTATGGCGAAGGGTATGGGATTATTGCCGGCGGGGCTCGGCGAGAAGATGCGCCGATTCGCTTTTCGTTTTGCGCATGATTCCATGGGTTGTTTCTGCAGTGGTGACTCTGGCGTTCGCCGTCCCATCGTTTCTGTTGCTCGAACCGCGCGCCGTACAGGAATCGATGAGTCCGGTGCTGGTGGTGTTGTGCATCTGCGGAATGGCCGTGATGCTGGCCGGTGCGTGGAATGCGGCGGCGGCATTGCTGCGGGCTGCGAGAACGGTGGCGCGGTGGTCGAACGGAGCGCGCGTGATCGGGCGCAGCGATGCGGATTCCGGGCGGACAGTGTTGCTGCTGCGGACTGCGGGAGCCGCGCCTCCATTGACCGCGGCAGGCATTCTGCGGCCTCGCGTGTGGTTATCGGATGTGGCGGAGTTAGTGCTCACGGAGCGGGAACTGCGCTGTGCCTTGCGGCACGAAGCGGTGCACATTCGCCGCCGGGATAATCTGAGGAAATTACTTCTGCGGGTGGTAGCGTCGCCAGGGATGACGCAACTGGAGATTGCGTGGCGCGAGGCGACTGAAATGGCGGCCGACGATGCGGCGGTATCGAATGCGTCAGAGGCGCTGGATCTGGCTGCGGCGGTGATCAAGCTTTCGCGACTGGCTCCGCTGTTAGCCTCGGGCGAGCTGATGACAGCTTTGGTTCACAGCCCGGTGGAGTCAGTGAATGCGCGCGTGGAGCGGCTGATTGCGTGGACGGAACGGCAGAGTTCCTCTCCGGGAGATTCGCTCCGATATTCCCTATGCGCCGCAGCGGCGGTTGTGGCTATGCTGGCCGTGAGTTATAGCTCGTTACTCGTGCAAGTGCACGCCGTGACGGAGTGGCTGGTGCGGTAGAGATCGGATTGCATCCGAGCCACTCCGAACGGAAAATTTTCTTTCGCACGTCCACTCTACTCATCGATCCGCTGGACAACCGATAAAATCTTCCACTGTCCGTCCAATTTTGAAAGCGTCATGTAGTCCACCCAATGTGGAGTGACGAGTTTGGCGGACGCGATGTCTCCGGAAATATCCAGGACACTAATTTGTTCCGTGCGCTCCGCCTGGGGAATATCAGACTCGCCGTGAGAGCGTACTTGCTGCGACATCTGAGTACCAGTTTGTTCCCTCATCGGGATGTAACCATGAATCACGTGTTTGAGGTAATGCGGATGGAGGGTTTGCTCCAGTCGGGCTGCGTCGCCGGCGTAATAACCCTCGATGTAGTTCCGCACGGTTGCGCTTATGGCGGAAGAGTCGTCGGTCGTAGCTGGTTTGGTTTGAGCGTTGGTTGAATTGTGGAAAAGCAGAAAGCATAGAGCGAAAGCGAGTACAAGGCGTTTCATGGTGGAGCATCTCCGTGAGATTGGAACGGTTCGGGCAGTTGGATTGTGGCATTGCGGATGGGTGAGCACAACTACACCAAAGTTCATGGCTGGGCAGAAATCTTTCGCTATCGTTTTCTTGATTTGCACGACAGCGAGATCAGGACTAGAAGTTCACGCGCACGCCCAATTGCGCGGCAAATGGGATGCCGACGGTTGTTCCGGGACCGAAGAAATCTCCTAGTGCGCCGCCGGGAACACGAAGCTGGTTGATGCTGGTGATGGGCTGCGTGGTGGTGCAGGCCGAGTTGGTGCAGATATTGGTGATGTTGCCAAGTTGTGCCTGCGCCGATGGGACGGGAAGTAGCGCGATGTTAGTGACGTAGTTCGCGCCGGGGTTATTGCGGTTGAAGAGATTGAAGAATTCGGCGAAGGGCAGAATCTGCCAACGC
>JBAVUV010000521.1:0-15022 GCA_049696955.1 Candidatus Sulfotelmatobacter sp.
GGGAACGAACTTCATCTTCCAGCCGCGCGCCGACATACGGTAGGAGAGCTCAATGTCCTCCGCACACGCCACCGGAAAAGACGTATCGTAACCCGTCATCTCCAGAAAACGATCACGGCGAAAAGCCGCCGAATAAGTGTCGATGAAATCGATGGAGTCGTGAGCGCCCATCAGACGGTAACGGTCTTCATAGTCGATCTGCACGAAACGAGCCACCAGGGTTTTTTGGCTGGTGCGGTAGACGCCCTTTGCTCCAACGATATCCGCATCCTCGAAAGGTTCGAGCATCGCTTCCAGCCAGCCCGGCATGGGTATGCAATCGTCATCAGTGAACAGGATAATCGTTCCCCGAGCTTCGCTGGCGCCGTGATTACGTGCCGCAGCCGGACCCGCATTGGCCTGAGTAATAAGGCGAACAGCGGAATAGCTCTCGACAACTTCCGCGGTGTTGTCGGTTGAGCCATCGTTGACGACGATAATTTCTGCATCGTCCGCGGCCGTCTGCAGCAACAGAGCATCGAGGCAGTTGCCAATCCGGGTGGCGCCATTAAAAGTCGGAATGATGATCGATACTGATCTAGCGATAACCTACCCCACTGACCGCCCACACTGCCGACGGTGTTGGTAATAATATCTCTTTGGGAAACAATGGACGAGAGCGGCCCTGCAAGCGCACTTCAGCCTTTCTAAAGCACGGCATGGGACGGGCTCTAGTCGCCGCCTTGAGGACTTGTCGCGGCTGTTATGCCCGGATGCCTCGGGGTTTGATGGGCAGGAGCGGTCTTCTCGTGCTGACTACCTCGCAAAAGATACTTCGACAAGGTAATGAATCCCTTAACATTACGCTGCAGTTCCCGCCGATCCCGCAACGACTGCTTCAGCTTGTAGACAAGATAGGAAGGACTGAGATAAAAGCTGCGTCGCGCCCGGTCGCAGAAGCTCACCAACTGTTCATGCGTGATGTTAGGCAGCGTAACCACACTATTGTGCAAGCCGTCTTTGGTTAACCACGCGCCCCAGTCATCAATCTGAATGTAATTCCGCTTCTTGGCTTCCTCATACGCGGTCGTTCCCGGATAAACCATGATGGGGAAAAACTGCGCCGTGTCAGGCTGCAGCTTCTTGGCGAAGGTGAGCGTCTTTTCCATGCTGGCCGGCGTCTCATTCAAGTTACCAACCATGAAGCAGCCGTGGACCATGATGCCCGAGTCCTGACAGATGCGGACGAAGCGATACGCCTCTTCGTGATACTTGGCATCGCGCCGGTCATCATTGTTCTTCTTCATACCGTTGATGACTTCGACGTCGCCACTTTCGAAACCAACGCAGAACAAACGCGCACCGGCCTGGTGCAGCGTGGAAAGCAGCTCGCGTTCCGCGCCGATGTCAGCGCGGCAGTTGGCATCGAACGGAAGCTTGTTGCCACGGCGAATCAGTTCCTTCGCCAACTCCAGCGTTCGCGGCTTGCTGATGATGAAGGTGTCATCCTCGAGCATGACGGTCTTGATCTCAGGCATTTCGCGGGAGACGAAATCGAACTCGTCGGCGACATTCGCCACCGAGCGGTAGCGCATCTTGTGTCCGCTGAAAGTCTGCGGATAAACACAGAATGAACAGTGATACGGGCATCCGCGGCTGCTATCGAAGACCACCAGCGGCCACAACGAGTGACCATAAAAATAATCCGGCGTATGCAGAAAGCGCTTATAAACTTCGGAGACGAAAGGCAGCTCATCAAGATTCGCGATAGCTTCGCGCGGCTGGTTGCTGACGATTTCGCCGGTCGAGGCGCGGCGCCACACCAGACCATCGACGCCAGAAAGATCAGCAGCGCAGGCTTTTGCTTCCAGCCAATCCCGCACCGTGTATTCATACTCACGGATGGCGACAGCTTCTAATGCCGCTGACATTGCGAGTGTCTCTTTGGGCAGAGACGACACGTGCCGCCCAACGAGTAGTACATGTAGCGACGGCTTGGCCGCAACCAGTGACTCGATAACGCTGACATCGTTCAGAATGCTTGGCGTAGAAGTGTCGCACACTACTGCTTCGATGTTCTTGGCCGCGATTCGGTCGATGACCGCCTGCACGGAATAACCCGCGGCCGGGGCATCGACCAGGTCAACATCATGTCCATTCTTGATTGCGACACCAGCGGCGTGAGCCAGCCACTTGGGATAATACAAGGTTCCACTCTTAGTAACCGCAGGACTACGCTGCTCCCGGGAAAATCTGGGATGGAAAGGTGGATTCAAAAACAAAACACGCATTTCTGGAGTATATCTCAAGCATGTCTAAGGTTGCCGCAAATACTGAACTTAAGCTATCAACTTTGATTACCAAAGGGGCTCAGGATTCATCCCGACGAAGAAAGCGCGAAACCGGACTTGCCAGAAACTCTATACCGTTTGTCGTTTTCTCCAGACCAGCGCCTTGATGGTCCGGAGGCGCTGCCGGTTCTCCGGAAGCTCAAAGGCATTGTCCAGAGTTCTCCGCAGCCAGACCCATAATACGGCTACGAAGAAGGCTATAAGCGTCGCTACCATGACAATCAAGGTTCGGCGCGGAAAGGATTTCGTATCCGGAGGCACGGCAGCATCTACCACTTGAACAATTGCGCCTTCGCGCGCCTCATCGAGTTTTGCGACTTCATATTCCTTTGCCAGCAATTCGAACACGGTCTCCTGGTATTTGAGATCGCGATACCGGCGGAGATATTCCATCCCCGATCCAGTCACCCTTCCCTTGGAAAGATTGATGTCGGAACCTGCATCGCTCTGCGATCCCGCAACTCGCTCAAGTTGCGCCTGGAGCGCCGCGAGCTGCTGTTTGGCCAGAACAAGATTAGGGTTATCGTCGGTCGCGAAGGACCGCATGCCTTCAATCTGTACCTCTTTGGCCACCACCTGTGCGCGCAGCACGGCAGCGGATTCGATCAGCACTCGCGCCTGGCTATCGATTTGCAAGACGCCGGTGGTTTGCTGCGTCTTGGTCATGGCATCTTCGGCTGCGGTCAAACTCTGTTTCGCTTGTTCAACTTGCTGCTCAAAGAAAAGTCGGCGCCGGGCGGCCTCGGTGATCGCAAGTGATGCGGAGAGCCGTCGAAACTCCTCCACGTAACCGTTGGCCAGTTCAGCAGCACGCTTTGGGTCATGGTCCTCAACCGTAAGGCGGATCAATCCATCCTTCGTGCCGGCCACTGCTGTAGTGCTGTGCTCAAAAGTTTTGCGCGCTTCCGACATCTTTTTTTTGTGATACTCCTGCATCAGGCCAAAACGCTGAACCATCGCGTCTTCGACGGTGCGGCTTGTCAGCAAAGAAACATACATGTCGCCCGGGTTCTTGATGCCTAGACTACCTCCAGCCAGGGAGGCCAGGGAGCCCAAAGCCCCCATGCCTCCGAGTTGTCCCAATAATGACGAGCCAATGGATGAATTCTGAGCCGGGGGGAGCAACACAATCTTTGCTTCATATTGAACTGGCAGCAGCAGGGAAACTACGGACGCTAACACTGCCACACCCGTCACAAAGCCCACGATGAAGCGTTTGCGCTCGAGAAGAAGAACGAGGATATCCAGTACCGAAACCTCTGCCTCGACCCGGGATGAATCCGGGCGCGTTTCATCGACCATCGGTTCGGGCTGGATCTCTGTTTGAATCATAGTATTCGCGCGATTTGCAGCTTTACTATTATGCCACCTCAACCGAGAGTGATTCTATCAGGCTCCTTCAAACTGATATTGGCTTTTCCAACACCTTGGATGGCAACCCGCTTGCGCCTCCGGAGCGGATACACCGCCCGTTCCGTGCTAGCTTTGAACGAATTCGAAATTCTGTTTAAGAAATGCAAGCGGCGGCTCCGCCTCAGTTAATGATACCGGTAATAAGTTAGAGTCATCTGTTCGAACGGACTGGGTTTACGGCGCATCACTCATCGAGAGGACGGGAAATGAAGTTTGCTCAAGCTGCTTGCAGGCAGCCTCAGGTTGAAAACTGCCGGGGTAAGGTTGTGCGAACCTCGTGGCTCTTAGCGATACTGGCGTTTGGTAGTCTGACTGCAAGTTATTTGACGGTGGGCGGTTTGACGGCGCTTGCCCAGACCGCCGGAGACGAAAAACCCGCGACTGCTTCGTCCCCAAATCCTACGGTAAAACCTCTAGACCTCCCGCTGGCACCTGTCGACTTGAAATCGCTTCCCCGCAACATCTTTGTAGATCAGAAGAAGTTCTGGACGACACCGTTCCACATGACCACGACGGAGTGGCAGTGGACCGTACCCCTGGCTTTTGTGGGCGCGGCAATGTTGGCGAGCGATACAGCTATAGAAGAACATGTTTCCGTAAGCCCGACAACAGCATCGCACGCTGTAACCGCTTCCAATGCTGGACTCGCCGCTATGGCGGGGGTAGGCGCAGGAATGTTTGTTTTGGGACATTTCGCGAACAACGATCAGGAACGCGAGACAGGACTTCTCAGTGGAGAAGCCGGGATCGACGCTTTTCTAGATACCGAGGTTCTTAAATATGCCTTCGGGCGGGAACGGCCCTTCACGGGAGACGGCCGGGGCCGTTTTTTTCAGGGCGGAGACTCTTTTCCCTCACAGCACGCGGCCATCAGTTGGGCAATTGCCAGCGTGATTGCGCATGAATATCCCGGGCCGCTTACGCAACTGCTCGCCTACGGCGCGGCGACAGGAATCACCGCGGCGCGGTTTGTGGGACAGCAGCACTTTGCCACAGACCTGCTGGTTGGCAGCGCTCTGGGCTGGTATATGGGCCGGCAAGTCTTCCGCTCCCGCTCGCACTACAGCGACGCGGAGATCGCAAGATGGGGCACCTTCAGCAAGAACGAGGCATTGGATAACGGCCGTGATCCAGGGAATATGGGTTCGCCTTACGTCCCCATGGATAGCTGGGTTTATCCCGCCATGGAGCGCTTGATTGCCTTCGGCTATATTCAATCCGCCGATCTGGGAATGCGCCCCTGGACGCGCATGGAATGTGCGCGTCTGCTGGTGGAAGAAGCGGACGCGCAATTTCAAGAAAGTAACGCTACTGATACCGGTCCGCAGAAAATATATGCGGCTCTAAAAGACGAGTTCAGCGATGAGATTGCCCGCTTAGGCGGCGACGCTAATCTCGGGGTGAATCTTGATTCGGTCTATACCCGTGGAACCCAGATTGTGGGAACACCGCTGAGCGACGGGCTCCATTTCGGCCAGACCATCATTAATAACTTCGGTCGCCCGTACGGACAGGGCTTCAACAACGTGACCGGATTTTCAGGTCACGCGGTCGTAGGTCCGCTTTCATTCTATGTTCGCACCGAATACCAGCATGCGGCCTCGCTTGCCGGACTTCCTCCCGCAGCGGCGCAGACGATTTCGGCCGTGGACGGCATCCCTTCCATCCCGCCGACCAGCCCTGTTCCAGCGGTAAATCGGGTGGATTTGCTGGAAGGCTACGTGGGGATGCAACTCGATAACTGGCAGATCACCGTCGGTAAACAGTCGCTTTGGTGGGGTGCGGATAAGAGTGGGCCGATGTTGTTCAGCACCAATGCCGAACCCATCCTTATGCTGCAAATCAATCGCGTAAAGCCATTCCATTTGCCTTTGTTGGGAGCGATCCGCGTCGATTACCTCGTGGGACGCTTGAACGGCTACCACTGGGTGTTCGGCGTAAACACAGGCTTAGTAGGATCATGGACGCAGTCCCTGAGCGACCAGCCATTCATCGTAGGCGAGAAAGCCACCTTTAAGCCCACATCCAATCTGGAATTAGGTATCAGCGCCACCGCGCTTTTTGGGGGGCCGGGCGTTCCAGCCACGGCGCACAAGCTGCTGCAGGCAATGTTCTCCTCCGGGAACGGAGTACCTGGAAGTTCCGGAGACCCGGGCGACCGCCGTGGAGGATTCGACTTTGCCTATCGAGTTCCCGGGCTGCGGGATTGGCTCACATTTTATGCGGATGCCTTTACCGACGATGAACCCAATCCCTGGCTTGCCTGGAACAAAACCGCTCTCACTTCCGGTCTCTACCTGTCTAAAGTGCCAGGGATTTCGAAACTCGACTTCCGCGTCGAGGGAGTTTACAGCGACCCACCCGGCGGTGGAGCGACGGTGGAACACGGTTTCTTCTATTTCAATGATCGGTTCAAGAGTGGCTACACAAACGAAGGAAATCTAATCGGAAGCTGGATTGGTAGAGAGGGTCAGGGCGCCGAAGCCTGGACCTCCTACTGGCTTAACCCTAAGAGCAAAGTTCAGCTGAATTTTAGACACCAGAAAGTAAGCCAGCAGTTCATTCCGGACGGGGGAACGCTCACTGATTTCGGTGTCTCCGGCGACTATCGGCTGCGCTCAAACTTGGATCTTTCCGCATGGGTGCAACACGAGAGGTGGCTTTTCCCGGTGATTCAGCCTGGTCCCTCCAGGAACGTAACAGCAGCCTTGCAAATTCAGCTTGAGCCGCATAAGCTGTTTCAGCATTCCCATTCTTCAGCGAACGCAGGGAAACAGCCGTGATCTCTGTACGCTCACAGGCCGGTGCACGCTTTCCTCTTCACTTCAACTTCCCAAGCGAAGCTCAGAAACGATCCAATTCGCTTAATATTTTTCACTTGCAGAACATTCCGGTTAGCCCTGGGTTGGCTACTATAAGGTTTCTTCTTGATCGCCAACGAAGGTCACTACGGATATCATTAGGGGCTAGACAAACGTGATTGGAATAGGTTGATATATACAACGATCATTTTTGCCAGGGGGGCAGAATTGAGAAGGTATGATTCGCAGTCGCCTTAGTTTTGCGCGTTTGTACTTGAAAATAGTCACCCTGCTGTTGCCAGCCTGCGCCTATTTCATCGCGGTCAAGGTGCGCTTCGGTTTTAATCTGTTGTTTTCCCGCACTCCTCCGGATGGCCTGCCTTCTTACTGGAGCATTCTGCTGCTCACCACGATCGTCTGGGCGATTGCCGCTGAAGAATCGGGTCTGTGGAACGTGGAGCAACTATACGCGCCGGGTGGCAAAAGCCGCCGGCTGCTCGAAGCCCTCGCATTCACGTACGCGGTGGTGATGGCCGGCGGATTCATTTACCGCCAGGCGAGTTATTCCCGGCTGGTCGTCGGTATCAGTGCTGTAACGCTGTTTATCCTCGCCACCATCGCCCGTGTAATTTTCCGAGTCATTCTGGAAGTGTTGCGCAAAGACGGCAGAAACGAAGTGAAGATTCTGATCGTGGGTACCGATCGTTTCGCGCGCCGCGTGGGGACTTCGCTGCTGCATGGCGAGGTACTGCCCTGCCGGATTATGGGCTTTGTGCGGCTTCCGGATCAGGAGATCGCAGTGGACGGCCCGGTTTATGAACTCGATCAGATTCCCGCATTTTCCAACGGGAGTTCCATCAACGATATTATTATCGCTCTGCCCGCGGCGCGTCTAAGCGAAGTTCAGAAGATCGCGCCCGTGCTGGAAAAACTTTGTGTTCCCACGCGAGTCGTAGTCGATCTGGGCGAAGGCATTGTCCTCCGCGACCGCCTGATCGACCTGGGTGGAATCCACATGCTCGATCTTCGGCCCACCCTGGCCGAGACCGGCCCTTATCTTTTTCAGAAAAGAATATTTGACGTCGGTTTCTCACTTCTCATTTTATTGCTCACATTACCTTTTACTCTGCTGATCGCTTTGGCCATAAAACTGGAAAGCCGTGGTCCGGTTTTTTTTATTCAGGATCGTGTGGGCTTAAACGGACGGGTCTTTCGCATGTTCAAGTTCCGCACCATGAAAGTGGGCAGCCGTGAGGAAGGCGACACGCGCTGGACTTGCGATAAGGATCCACGCCGAACCGCAGTGGGAACGTTCTTGCGCAAGACGAACATGGACGAACTGCCGCAGTTTTTCAATGTTCTCCGCGGCGACATGAGTATTGTGGGCCCGCGTCCCGAGCGGCCGTACTTCGTGGAGCGTTTTCTGCAGGAGTTCGATCGCTACAATTCCCGCCATTTGTTCAAGGCTGGGATCACCGGGTGGGCTCAGGTAAATGGCTGGCGCGGTGACACATCCATTGCCAAGCGCGTCGAATACGACCTCTATTATCTCCGCAACTGGAGTCTGACTTTCGATCTGCAAATCATCACCATGACCATGCTGCGGTTCTTCAGCAGCAAGAATGCGTATTGATGCCGAGGAGGTTCAAACTGAAGTAAGAAGCCAATCGGATTTCTGATTTGCCCCGCCTCCGCAATTTCGAGTGTTTCCCGGATCTCAAGAAACACTCATAACACCATGACTTCTCGCGTGGCCCTCGGTTGCCGCATTGTGTTTGCTGCCCTCCTACCGCTTGGGCCGATCTGCAGCTTAGGCCAGTTGGCGCAATCGGGATGCGACAGTTTTTTCAAACCTCCGCGAAACTGCAGCACCACGGAAAAGAGTGCGCTTTCAAATCTCCATTCCTTCGAAACCTCTAGTTCAACCGAAAGGATTGCGGATGACGGGAACATCAACGCCCCAAGATCTGACGCAACAACGCTGGAGGACGCGCCCAGCCCTGTTTCTTCCCAACTCGACAAGCAGAGCTTTCGTTGGCGGCGGGCCTTGACCGAATCATTCACCTTTCTTGTGATTGAGCAGGCATACGTGGTGCATACCGACTTCAGATGGGTGGTTTCCGAAAACGGCATACCGTTCAATCACTATTGGCGAGACTACATGCAGTCGCTTACTTCATGGTGGCATGCCGGGTGGAGTGCCGGCGAAGATCCTCTCTATAATTACCTCGGCCATCCGATCCAAGGTGCGATGACCAGCTTTATCCAGATCAACAATGATCCAAAGTACGAGGATCTGGAATACTCCAACACAAAAGCCTATTGGCGGAGCCGCCTCAGAGCAACAATCTGGAGTGCGGTTTACAGCACGCAATGGAGCATTGGTCTGCTCAGCGAGCCAACTGTAGAAAAATACGGCTCGAAGGACCGACCGCCATGGAACGCGAACGGTTCATACCCGTGCAACACGAATACCTGCTATTCGGGCGTGGGCAAGGTCAACCTTGTGATGACTCCAGTCGGCGGACTTGGCTGGGTGCTGGCAGAAGATATTTTGGACAAGAAGGTTGCGGAACCCATGGAAACCCGCACCCATAACCGCCTCCTGCTTAATACGGTTCGCTCCGCAACGAATCCGATTCGCGGAGGAGCCAACATTCTTCACGGCGATCGCCCCTGGTATCGCGCTCGCGATGGTCAGCGGATAAGTTTTCGGAGTGACCAGAAAACCGTGGCGCTCACCAACGAAATGCCGCAAGCGCCGCTCCCCAACCACGGAAATATATTTTTCGGATACACCCATCTAGGACCATCTCACTGCGAAGTCATATATTCCGCCACTTACACTGCCTGCGATCCGCTTTCCAGCGTCAGTTCAAACCTCGGCGGCTGGAACACATCGGTTGAGAAAATGTATCTCCGCTACTTTGGAGCGGTCGCCGACTTCAGCGGGCAGTACGGTGGCGTGGGCCAAAATAATTTTCTGTTCGGTATACGCGGGGGATCTTGGGTTGGGAGATTCCGGCCGTACGCGAGTGTATTGTTCGGGGCCGTGCGAGAGCATGGCAAAACCTCTGCGGGCTTTATGTCTGATACCACTTTTGCCGAAGATTTGGGCGTCGGAATCGACTTTCGGTTCCTGAGGCGGCTTAGTTGGCGCAGCCAGATAGACGAACTCAAGACCGGCTCCACAGACTTTAAGAGGTATAACGTTCGCGCGTCATCCGGTGTCGCCATGCAATTCTAACGAATCGGCCAGGATGGGAAACCTATCGGACTTTTCCAGCAAGCCCGTAAAGACTCGCCAACGCCGGCACCCAAAGCGCTGCTTCCGACGCTCATCTTGTTTCTGCTGCTCGTCTCCTGTAATGCGTTTACCCATAATGCGTTTACCCAGGATCTGCCCGCAGCCAGACAGAAAGGAAGCATGGACTTGAGTTTGTGGACCTCCGCGGAAACCGGCGAAGAACTTACTAACTCCTTTACGGAAGCGCAAATCTTCTCGGTTGGCGCATCTGCTGGATGGGAGATCACGGGCGAACACGGCAGCGGATGGCGGCGCGGCAGTCTCGAGTACGCGTTCGATTTCGTTCCGCTTTTCGAGACCTTCGGAAATCAACGCACCCACGGAATCGGTTTCGATCCCGTGATACTCCGTTGGAACTCCGCGCTGCATTCGTCTCGCATTTCGCCATATATCGACTTAGCGGGAGGCTGTGTGAGCACGCCGGCGAATCTGCCGCCGGGAAATACGTCCAGCTTCAATTTTATGGCGAAAGGGGGTGGAGGGATTTACATACGAACGCGAAAACGCCAGGCTTTCGACATTGGCTTTCGCTGGTCGCACATCTCGAACGCGAACCTCGGCGTGCAGAATCCAGAGTTTAACGGAATACAACTGAGCCTCGCTTATCACTGGTTCAAGTAGCAGCGGGCTCGAACACCCGCTGAGGTCCTGCACCGGCCTTGACCGATCAGAGGCGTGGATGTCAAACTGTTGTTTACACTTACTCTGATTACCTAGGATCTCTCGTTTCATGATTATTCTCGTTACTATCGTCCATGTAATCGTCTGCCTGTTTCTGATTATTGTTGTGCTCCTGCAAAGCGGCAAGGCTGGGGACATTTCGGCGGCTTTCGGTGGCCAGGGCAGCCAGGCGGCGTTTGGCCCGCGCGGCGCAGCCACCGCCCTTTCCAAGGCCACCACAATTTCCGCCGTGCTCTTCATGCTGACTTCCGTAACCCTTTCTATAAACGCCATCAAGCATGAAGGCCCGCGCTCCGTTTTGCAGGGAGAAAAATCAGCCCCGGTCAAGACCCAGCCTGTCGCGCCAACACCTGCCAATCCCACACAGAAATAAATCAAATTACTGGCGAAGTGCGGTCTCGCGGATACGCTCCTAGGGGTTCTGCCGTAATTGTATTTCCAGTATGCGGGTGCTACCATCCGATTAGTACTGCGGCACTTATCGAGGAGGTTTTTCCATGTCTGATCATGATGGCGTCAGCTTCGTGTGGTTCTTGGCGGGTCTAGCTGTGGGCGGTTTGGTCGGAATCCTTTATGCGCCGCGAGCGGGGAGCGAGACCCGTGAGGAAATAAAAGCCCGCGCAGAACAAGGACGAGAATACGTCCGTACTCGAGCACGCGAGGCGCGTGAACAAGCTTCCGATTGGGTCGATAAAGGTCGCGATGTGGTAAGCCAGCAAAAGGATCAATTCAAAGCCGCATACGAGGCTGGTCGACAGGCCTATCAGGAGGCGACGACAGAAACAGCGCCTCCGAAGGGTGTGTAAGAAGGCAGTTTTTACTTTGGCTCTTTCCTAGGAGCTTTCCATGATGGAAAATCTCGTCCCGATCTTTATTGCCGTCACCGCTGCTGCTGTGGTTTTGCAGGCGGGAATCCTCGTCGGTTTGTATGTGGCGGCTCGAAAGACCACTGCCAAACTCGAGAGTGAAGTCGCGGAGTTGAAATTGAAGGCTCTCCCCATTATGAGCTCCACAGATGCAATGCTGATCGAGCTGCGCCCTAAGGTTTTGCAGATCGTCGACACGCTCGTGGAATTGCGGCCCAAGGTAAACATCGTGGTTGATAACTTAGCGGAGACCTCTGCCACTGTGCGGTCCGAAATCCAACGCGTGGATGCGACTGTAAGCGACGTGATGGACCGTACCCGCTTGCAGGTGATTCGTGCCGATGAAATGCTGACCCGCACTTTCGACCGTGTCGAACATACGTCAGATGTTGTGGCCAAAACCGTGGTTTCGCCGGTTCGGCAGGTTTCCGGTATCGTCCGCGGCGTGACTGCAGGTGTCGAGTTCTTGCTGGGGAACCGGGGTCGCAAGAATGGCGACAGTCGAGGCCCACGGCGAGCGGTGCCGCAGGATGAAATGTTCATCTGAGCCACTCCGTTCCGGGCAAGAGTTCAGCGAATTGCTAAGTCCCGGCTCAATATCTTTCCTGGTTTTTATTCCATGCGTTATTTAGTTCACGCCCGTGTAAAGCCTGACCGCGAAAGCAGCCTTCTTCGGGCAATCGAAAGTGAAAGCCTAGGCCAAGGTTCTGTTGCCGAAGGCGAGTACTTGCGCAATATGCGCGAGGCTCGTGTCGGCGAGGATGGAACTGTTCGTTGGGTGGAAGTCTGCTATTGTCCTACGCCACTACAGGAAGAACGCCCCTACTGGGAAGAATATTTCCATCTCAACAAGGTGCAGGATGCACACGACCGCCGCAAATGCCGCGACCAGAACGGCAGCGAGCCCTGGGCATGCGGCGACTGCGATTGCACTGCGCGCCTGGAACAGAAGCTGAAAGAGCGCGGCCAGCCGTTCCTCAATTCCGTCTGCTCGAAGAAAAATTAGATCTGGCTAGCGAATATCCACTTGGTGAAAACCAAACCCCTGCAACATTCCTGTGATTGTGGCTCTCGCGTTGTCGGCCGCGGTTTTGAGAATCCCATCCTGTAATGCAGCCTGCTGGAGCTGGCGTTCGGCTTCTTCGCGGACCTCGCTTTCCAGATTGGGATCTGGAGACGAGAACAAGCCGGTATCGCGAGAATAAACTCTCGTTCTGGCATTATCGATTCGCGTGCTGAACACTTCCGCTGCGGGCAAGTGAATGGAAACCATCTGCCCTTTGATCAGCACATCTCCCGGTCCCAGACTCGCCAGGTTGATTCCGGCCACGACTTCTCCGTGAACCACCAGCAGCAGCCGATCGCCCGCCAGGAACTTAGGCAAATAAGCGTTCTCGTGCTCGCCAGAAATAATTTTATCCATCGTGTAGCTCACGGTTTCAAGGCGCTGCAGCTTCTGAATCTGACGAACCACCGTTGGCTGATCCACGTTGAGCCGGGTCGGTCCGCCTCGCAAAATGCCCATCAAACGCGCAATCCCGAGGCCGCTCGACAACCACAGTGAGCCTAGCAGGATGAATGCAAGAACGGCACCGATGAAAATCCCGAGCACCCACGAAGACGCGCTCTTTGAGGGGGCTGCAGTTCGGGCAATTGCGGATTCTTCAGCAGAGGGCGGATTGTCGATTGTCATTTCGCTTGTCCGCAGACGCCTGCATATCGGTGAGTCTTATGCGATCCAGGCGCCACCTACGACGATATCACCATCGTAAAAAACTGCCGCTTGACCCGGCGTGACAGCACGCTGAGGCTCATCAAAGGTCACTAAGACTTCATCGCTGCCGGTCTTCTCCAGCACAGCAGGAGCTGGCTCGTGCCTGTGACGAATCTTCACGGACACACGCATAGGCTCGCGCAGATCATCCACAGCAATTAGGTTGGCTCGCCGAGCTCGCAGCGTCCGTGAATAAAGATGCTCGTTGCCGCCGACCACGACCTGCTTCTCGGCTCCGTTGATCTGAATCACATAGAGCGGCGATCCCGTGGCCACGCCCAGCCCCTTGCGCTGCCCCACGGTGAAGTTGTGGACGCCGCCATGTTCGCCGATCACTTCCCCGTTCGTGGTTACCAGCTCGCCCGCCGTATCAGGCAAGCTCTCGCCACGCTCGGCAAGATAAGCATCGATGAAGCGCTTATAATCGCCGCCCGGCACAAAACAAATCTCCTGCGAATCCGGCTTGTCCGCCAGGGCCAGGCCATGCTTTCGAGCCAGTTCGCGCACCTCAGGCTTGGTCATTCCGCCTAGAGGAAAATGCGTTCGACTCAATTGCTCTTGCGTCAGTCCAAAGAGGAAATATGTTTGATCCTTGCTGCGATCAGCCGGACGCTTGAGCAGCCAACGTCCACGGGCATCATCAAATTCAACCCGCGCATAGTGACCGGTAGCCACGCAATCGGCGCCGATCTGCCGCGCGACAACGAGTAGCTGGTCAAACTTCAAGTGGTTATTGCAAAGGCTGCAAGGAATCGGCGTGCGTCCCGATAAATACTCCGCGACAAACGGCCGCACCACGTCGCGTTCGAAACGCTCTTCGTGATTCACGACATAGTAAGGAATGCCGATGTGCTCGGCGACGCGACGAGCGTCATAAACATCATCGAGCGAGCAACAGCGTCCGGTTACTTGCTCCGGCATGCCCTCGCGTCCAGCCATCCGCCGCTGGTTCCAGAGCTGCATCGTTAAACCGATTATGTTATGTCCCTCTGCGCGAAGCATCGCCGCGACAGTGGAAGAATCCACACCGCCCGACATGGCTACGGCAATAGTTTGAGGATTTTGCATGTTACGAGCTGACAGCGTGTTGCTTGTATACGGGTGACAACTCTCGCAAGCGCGCTACTGCCTCCGGCACCAGCGCGAGCGCGAAGTCGATATCTTCTTCTGAATTTTGTTTGCCCAGACTGAAGCGGATGCTCGCGCGCGCTCTGTCGCTACGCAGCCCCATTGCGGTAAGCACATGCGAAGGCTCGATCGCGCCCGAGGAGCACGCAGCGCCGGTTGAGACCGCCAGGCCCTTCAGGTCGAGGGAGATGACCATCGCTTCGCCTTCGATGTGATCGAAATAAATATTGGTGGTATTTGGCACACGCGGCGCCCCTTCACCGTTAACGCCCGCCTCTTCCACCTGAGCAACAATTCCCTGCTGCAGCCGGTCTCGCAGCGCCGACATTTTCTTACCGTCGCCGCTCTCGAAACCTTGCATAGCGAGTTCCGCAGCCTTGCCCAGCGCGACAATGCCAGGCACATTCTCGGTCCCGGCACGGCGCGAACGCTCGTGCCGTCCGCCGTAAAACAGAGGCTGCAGATGCGTACCCCGGCGCACGTAGAGTGCGCCCACTCCCTGCGGTGCATGCATCTTGTGGCCGGAGATCGAAAGCACATCGCAACCAATTTTCTTCACATCAATCGGAACTTTGCCTGCGGCCTGAACCGCATCAGTGTGAAAAAAGACGTCGGCCTGCGCGGCAATTTTTCCAATCCCATCCACCGGTTGCACAACTCCGGTTTCGTTATTCGCCAGAATGATCGAGATCAGCTTGGTATTAGGCCTCAAGGCGCGGCGC
>JBAVUV010000522.1:0-17775 GCA_049696955.1 Candidatus Sulfotelmatobacter sp.
AAGGCGCTACTGATTCATCACGAAGTGATCGTGCCCATCACGGCCGGCAAGCTTGATCTGGGAACATGGCAGCGAATCTTCTATGCCGAATTCGACGGCCAACGCGATAAACGAGTCATTGTTAAGGTAATGGGAGAATAAGGTACTTTCAGCACAAAACAACCTCGCCTTCGTTTGCGGAAAATAGCCAGATCCAATCAATCGCTTTTCACGCACGACTGTTGCAGCTCAACTTCAACTATCCGTTAGTTAGCTTTCAGCCCTTGTAGTATGCTGATGTGCCGGACGCCGGAAACTGCGCGATATTCTGCGGCCACTCAAAGAGGATTCGGAAAAACATGGGAGACGAAGCTCAAGAGTTACGTGAAAGTGCTGAGCGAGCCAGGGAAGACCGTTCTCTGGCCGCCGTGTCTTTAACCATGGCGGTGCTGGCGGTAATGGTCGCGGTGGTGACACTGCTGGGACATCGAGCGCACACCGAGGAAGTTGTGCTGCAGGCAAAAGCTTCCGACCAGTGGTCCTACTACCAGGCGAAGAATATTCGTCAGCACGAAGATGAATTATTTGCTGATCTCACCGCCACCGTGGCCAACACCGACGTCGGAGCCACAGCCAAGTTCCGTGAAAAATCGGCGCAGGATGCCGACCGCTACAAACACGACAAGGCAGACATCCAGGATGAGGCGCGCAAACTGGAAAACGAAGTCGCCATGGAAAGAAAACGCGCCGACCGCTATGACTTGGCGGAGGTATTTCTGGAGATCGGACTGGTGATAACCTCCATTACTTTACTTTCGGGAAGACGAATCTTCTGGCATTTGGGCATCGTACTGAGCGTGTTAGGAGTTGTGGTGGCGGTTTCAGGAGCGATTATTCATTGAAGTAGTTCCTGCGAATCCGGCTTCCCTCGGCAGAGGTTGCTTTTGAGGCAAAGCGCCCCGAAAGACGAAATTTCGGCAGAGTGCCGATTCTTCGGCACCTAGAGCTATTCAGAAAATTCACCCGGAATCGATGGCAAGCCTCAAGAGCAATTGGCATGTCGCATGCACAGGTTTTGCCATCTGACTGCGAAATGCACCGCACGTGGGAGTGAGGAGGCTATGGATGCTCAGCCACTGCGCCAATTCCCAATGCTCAAAGCCATTCCTGAGACTGCGTGAGGGCAGGCTGTTTCTGTTGGAAACAAGCTCTGCGGAGCCGGCGACGCTTGACAAGCGTGCGGCGCCTCCACAGCGAAAGGCGCCGAAACATATAGAACACTTCTGGCTGTGCGATGAGTGCGCCTCTCTGTGGACATTAGTTCCGCATCGCGTTCATGGAATAGCGCTAATCTCGTTGAGTCGATCAACTGGCTGCAAGCCGAGGGCTCAGGCGGAAGTGGGAGCCGCCGTTTAGGGGATCGCCGGCCTATCTAATCTCCGCTGGTGCGGCGCTGGGCGGGCCGATATCCCATGCCCAAGGAGATGTGCCGGGCGGCGTCCTTCAGCGCTTCCAGGATTCGCGGCATGGTGTGCGGGCTGACCTGTTGAGTGGTACCGCTCAGGCCTAGCCCAGCTTCGATAACGCCCCGATCGTTGAACACCGGAGCGCCGACACACCGCGCGCCAAGATTATTCTCTTCGTCGTCAACCGCGTATCCCTGCAGCCGCACTTTTTCCAGCTCTTTGAGCAGGCGCGGCAGGGTGGTGATGGTTCGGGAAGTCCGCTTTTCCATCCCACTCTTGCTTAGAATCTCTTCCAATCGATCTTGTGTAATATGCGCCACCAGCGCCTTCCCTACGCTGGTCGCGTGCACGCGCATCCGCCGGCCCACCCACGTATCCATACGTATGAAACCCTCGGGCTCCACTTTCTCTACATAAACAGCGTCAGGACCATCCAGAATGGCGAGGTGGCAGGTCAGGCCGGTCTGATGCGTCAAGTGGCGCATGATGGGTAACGCCACGCCGCGTACATCCAGACCGCTGAGCGCTCCGCGGCTCAGGCTCAGGATCTTCAGTCCCACGCGATATTTACCGGATTGAGCGTCGCGCGTCAGGTAACTCTGGGCTTCCAGTGTTCGCAGAATGTAGCTCGCCGAACTCTTTGGAATCTGAAGCTTACGGCTGATTTCTGCATTGCTCAAGCCTTCGGATTCCAGCGCTACGGCTTCCAGCATCGCCAGGGCACGCTCGACCGCCGCGGATGGGGAATCGGACAGAGACATAAAGTTCACCTCCTGGTAGCAAACCGTAGGCCGCCAATAAAATGAATGTATGTTCATTATACCGAACAACGCTATTGACCCGCCAAAAGAAATGCCATACGCTTCGCCCGTATGATGAATTAATGTTCACTATATTGAACACAAGAGAAAATCCATCGGCTCGAAAGCTCACGAGACTGGCCGAGAGAATGATCAGCCGAGAGAATGATCAGGAGAAAAGACGAAATGCCCACGAACGACAACAGCAGCCGTAACACAACGCAGCCCTTAATGAACGACGACGAGAGAATTGCGCAACAGTGCCTGGCCCAGGAATGCATGGAGTACGAGTGGGAGCACAATCCGCGCTGGAAGGGCGTTGCGCGCCCCTACACTGCTGCCGATGTGCTGCGTCTGCGGGGATCGATTCACATTGAGCACACCCTCGCTCGTCTCGGCGCGGAACGGTTGTGGGAACTGCTGCAAAGTGAGTCTTACGTAAAAGCGCTGGGTGCGGTGACCGGCAACCAGGCAGTACAGCAAGTGCAGGCCGGACTGAAGGCAATCTATGTGAGCGGATGGCAGGTGGCTGCGGATGCCAACAATGCGGGCCAGATGTATCCCGATCAAAGCTTGTATCCGGCAGATAGCGTTCCCAACCTGTGCCGCCGGATCAACAGTGCGCTGCAGCGCGCCGATCAGGTCCATCACGCTGAGGGAAAAGTTGCGCCGAGCCAGAGCTGGTTCGCGCCCCTGGTGGCTGACGCGGAAGCGGGCTTCGGCGGAACGCTAAATGCGTTCGAACTGATGAAGGCGATGATCGAGGCGGGTGTAGCCTGCGTTCACTTTGAGGATCAACTCTCTTCCGCCAAGAAGTGCGGACACCTCGGCGGCAAAGTTTTGGTTCCGACTACGGAGGCAGTGCAAAAGTTGGTGGCGGCACGATTGGCGGCGGACGTAATGGGTGTGCCGACACTGGTAATGGCTCGTACCGACGCCGACAGCGCACAACTGCTGACCAGCGACATCGATATGCAGGACCGCAAGTTCTGCACCGGCGAACGCACTCCGGAAGGCTTCTTCCGCATTCGCGGCGGAATAGAATCGGCCATTGCGCGCGGATTGGCCTATGCGCCCTATGCTGATTTGATCTGGTGCGAGACCTCGCACCCGGATCTGGAAGAGGCTCGCCAGTTCGCCGAAGCGATTCACGCGAAGCATCCCGGGAAGATGCTGGCTTACAACTGTTCGCCCAGTTTCAACTGGCGCAAGAAGCTGGACGAGGAGACCATCGCGCGCTTTCAAACAGAACTGGCCCGCATGGGATACAAATTCCAGTTTGTCACCCTAGCCGGTTTCCATGCCCTCAACCTCAGCATGTTTGAGCTGGCGCGCGGATATAACTTCTCCGGTATGACGGCTTATTCCCGTCTCCAGGAAAAAGAATTCCACAGTGAAACGCAGCATGGATACGAAGCGGTAAAGCACCAGCGCTTTGTTGGCACAGGCTACTTTGATCAAGTCCAGCAGGTGATCAGCGGCGGGGTGGCTTCGACTACCGCGCTGAACGGATCCACTGAATCTGAGCAATTCGGTGGGATTAAGCCGGAGGTGCAACCTGAAGACGTTTCGAATGTGACACGTGAGCCGATGCTGGACGCTTCCCCGTACTCGTCGATGCCGATCGAACTGAGTTCGGAGGAGATGCTTTTGCCGTCGGGAGACTAGCATCGCATCGTATTGCTAATCAAGCAGCGGAACCGTTTCGAGGCGACACAATATCACCCCGCCTTACGGTTCCGCTGTTTTCGTATCCTGGCGCCAAATCGAAGCAGATATCCAGAGGCGTGATTGCCTGAGCTAATGCCTCCGGCTAGCTTGCCGTCATTGGCTGCGGAATTGCTCGACCGGGCGATTCGATTCGTCGCCAGTTCACGCCATCCGTTCCTCCGGCGAAAGAAACTCCATGCAGGATTTCAGCGATGATCTCTGCAGTTTGGCAGACGGTCATTCCTGACCGGTTGAAGAACAGATTCCCGTCGGCAAATGCAACATTACGCTTTCGTACAGCTTGAAGTTCCCACCACCATGAATATCTTTCTAGTACATTCTGCTCAAGCAGACTTCGCTGCAAATTGAATCCGCAAGGCGCCACAATCAGATACTCCGGATCGGCGTCGCGTAATTGCTCTGAAGGAATCGCAGCCGAATACTCGCCCTTTTTCCCGATCAGCAATTCGCCATTCGCGATCTCAACCAGCTCCGGGCCCCAGTTTCCCATCGCGAATATTGGATCCGCCCACTCCAGCATGACCACGGTTGGCCGAGGGAAGCGCGCAACCTTTACCCTGACGTTGTCCAGTCGCTGACGCTCGCGCTGGACAACCGCCTTCGCCCGATCTTCCAGCCCGAGGGCTTCGCCGATCCGCAGAATCCCCAGGAAGATATCCTCCAAAGACGAAGCGGAAAGCGCCACTTGACGTGCGGTGGGCAGGCAGGCCCCACTTCGCTCGACGTCACCCGGAGTGACGGCACACACTTCGCAATGAGATTGAGTAATCAGCAGATCGGCACGTAACTCGCGAATCAATTCCGCATGAATGTGATATAGCGGCTCGCCCGAACGGAGGCGACGCCGAACTTCCGCATCAATCTCGCCGCTCGAAACAGAGATATCAAAAGCGGGGCTGCTGCAAGCCGGAAGTCTCTTCACCCAATCCGGGTTATCGCATTCGTGCGAACGCCCTACCAGCATTTCGCCGGCGCCTAACGCGCAGACAATTTCGGTGGCGCTCGCCAAGAGGGAAACAATTCGCATACTATGAGACTCCAGCTTGCCCGTTTTTTCTATTTGGCGGCTTTACCGTAGACCCGATTCGCCACAACGCCCTTGCCTTCCTGGATCGTGACCACCTGTCCGGCGATGAGGCTTGAGAGCTCGTCCAGTTGGCCGCTGGGCCATTGAATCTCAACACTATCAGCCTTCAGTCGCGCGCCCAAGCCAAAGGTTAACACTAGTTCGCTCTGCGACAGATAACTCGATCCGGAGCGCAGCATCTTCCACTGCTTATCGCCGCCGGCATTCACGCGGACAACAGCGCCGATGCCGTCTCGATTGGATTTGGTGCCGACCAGCTTAATCCGCAGGCTGTGATTCGTTCCGCCTTCGTTATGAAACAAATACGCTGGCCCGGCATTGGTGGTCAGCAGAACATCCAGGAAGCCGTCGTTGTCGATATCGGCATAAGCCGCGGCCCGCGCCACTTTTGGCGAGGCGAAGGATTTGCCCATCTTGTCGGTAACCTCGGTGAACTTACCTCCTCCCAGGTTTCGAAACAAATGCGGAGGCTCCGCATAGCTCACCCGCTTCTGCACACGCTCAATCTGATCTTCGATATGGCCATCGGCGACGAAAATGTCGGGCCAGCCATCATTGTCATAGTCGAAGAAGAAGCAGCCGAAGCCGAGCGTAACCAGCGTCGCCCGGCCTACTTCCGACTGCGGAGCTTCGTCCACGAATAGGCCATTCCCCTCATTGTGGTAGAGAGAAACCATCTGATTAGCGAAGTTGCTGATCAGCACACTGGGATGCCCGCTGCGGTCATAGTCGGCCGCATCCACGCCCATGCCCGCGCGCGCCACCCCATCTTCACTGAAGCCGATGCCGGCCGGAACGCCGCGCTCTTCGAACGTACCGTTCTTCTCGTTGATGTAAAGCTTATTTGGTTGTGTGTCGTTGGCGATCAGAATGTCAGGCCAACCGTCGCCGTTAGCGTCGAGTATCGCAACGCCCAGGCTTTTCGATGTGGGATCGCCGAGTCCTGCCTTCAGAGTGGCATTTTCGAACTTGCCGTTTCCAAGGTTGTGCCACAAGCGAACGGATGTGCCTTTGTACGATTCCGGAGTGCAATAGGATTTGTGCGCGCCGTCGAGAGTGCAGTAGAGATCTCCCTGCTCGGTCCACTGCACGTAGTTGGCAACTACGAGATCGAGCTTGCCGTCGCGGTCGTAGTCGACCCATGCTGCGCTGGTCGAGAACTCGCTCGGCCCCCACATTCCCGCAGACTTGGTCGTATCGGTGAATGTTCCGTTCCCGTTGTTGTGAAACAAGTGACTCTGTCCCAGCGCAGAAACGAAAATGTCGTCGAAGCCGTCGTTGTCGTAGTCACCCACCGCCACGCCCAACCCAAACATCGGTACTGCGAGTCCAGACTGTTGCGTGACGTCCGTGAAAGTAAGGTCGTGATTGTTGTGATACAGCTTCAGCGTGGTTGCACCACCGTGGGGATGGCCGGGAAAGGGAGTGCCATTGATCAGAATGATGTCGGGATATCCGTCATTGTCGTAGTCGATGAAAGCACATCCTGGTCCCATGGTCTCCGGTAGCCATTTCTTTCCGAAAGCACCGTTGTTGTGGGTGAAGTGAATACCAGCTTGCGCGGTGATATCGCTGAAATGCACATTCTGAGCGAAGCTGGATGCGCTGATCAGCAGAAGCGCGCAGCACAGAAACGCAGAGGCACGGAGAGAGTGATAGAGAACGATCGCAGGATCTTCTCCATGGTTCCCTCTCTCAAAGACGATCGCTTTTTTTGGATGGAACATTTATCTGGAGCCCTCGGCTGATGACAAGGCCCGGTTGTCGCCATGAGCAGCCACTTTCGACGTCGGTGTACCGGCCGTGATCGGCAACAATACTGAGACGTGCTCATGCACTGCTTGTCGCTCGTTATTGTCCTCAGGATGCAGCTGCCGGTACGGCCCGGTGATCGCCTGAGAGGATTCATCGGCCTTAAAGCGCATGTAGCGCGCCTGGTGTTCACTGGCGAGCTTTTCGTTGCCGAGTCCGTTGTAACAGAGCATCAAGTTGTAATGCGCCTGCAGGTCTTCGGGATCGATCGTCAACACGGACTGCAGGACCTTCACAGCGTCATCGTATTTCCGCTGCAGGAATAGAACGCGTCCCAGATCATTGAGCGCAACACGATCGCGAGGATACTCGCTCAGCACGGTCCGCAACCGAGCCGCTGCCCCGTCATAGTTGCCATCGGAGCGCAGGACCTTGGCGTAGAAAAAATTCGCGCGAGCTAGCTTTGGGGACAAGGCCAGCGCCTTTTCCAGCACCGTGCGGGCGCGGGCCATGTCACCCTCCTGCACCGCGCAGCGGCCAATATTCACCCATCCATCAGGATTGCTGGGGTCCGCCTCGGTAACCTTCTCGAAAGCCGCCGCCGCGCCTTTCAGATCGCCCTGCAGGAACAATCCGATTCCGTAGTCGTTCCAGCGCTGCCACTCATCTTTGCGGACAATCGTTTTTGGTTCGGCCGCAGGCGCATTGTGCGCAGCGACGGGAAGAGTCACTTCGTCTTGCGCAAGGACAACGATAGGCAGGTCGGGAATCCTTTCTTCCTTCGCCGAAATGCCTTGCAGAGGCGCGTTGAACGTAACGGAGCGGTCGTCATAGTCTGACGTAACGGCATCGGGCCTGGCAGGATCGGGCGTACCCGCAAATGCGAACTGCGTATTCCACCACGAAAACTTCCGGTAACACAACCGCGCATGGAGCGTGATCTTGCTTCCCGTATTCTCCGGTATGTGCATGCGGTAATGTACTGTGTCGGCGGCTCCCGGGGGAATTAACCTGACGTACACCACGGCCCGCGTAGCCCAGGCGTTCCGCTTATTGATCGGATTGCCGTGCGCGTCGATCTGCAGCGATCTATAGAAATGCGCACCTTTTTCTACCGGCCCGTGCCCGTTGTCCTCGACCATGCCGCTCCAGAAAATAATCTTGCCCTTGTCGTCAGTGCCCTTGAGTTCCAGCCAGCAATCATACGCATCAACCGTGCCACCGGGGAAAAAATGGCCGACCTTTTTCGTGCGGACGACAACATCGACGCGCACCGTGTCGCCGCGGCGCAACGGCGGCTGCACCAAGTTCAGAGGCGCAGTCACAGGGCCAACTTCTCCGCCTGCCTCGGCTGTCACCTTGCTCTCAGCTTCTTCTCCCACAGCAAATGTCGTTGCCAGGTCTGACTGCGTGCCAGCGCCCGGCGGGAGCGGTGCCTGCGCCGGAGACAACGCAAAAATATCGACTGTCAATGCTCCATTCTTCAAAAAGTCTTCGGTCAACTTGAGCTGGGCGGGATCTTCATTCGCTGTCGGCACAGCCGTATTCGCTCCAGGAAAACGGTGCGAATGCACGAAGCCGTTGAGGTTGCCCATGTCCTTTGACGCAGTCGCCGGCATGTGGCAATCGGCGCACTGCTGCGGCTTCGGCGGATAGTAGAAAGATCGCGCTCCCTGGCCCGAGACACCGCTGGCCTGCCAGTTGTCATATTCGTTGAAGCCGCGGATCCACCGGTAGTGATTCACCGGCGCATCGAGATGCACCTTGTGACAGGTTGAGCAAAACTCCGCCGTCTGTGTCCGCATGAAAGGTTTGAGGAAGACACGCCGGTGAGGCTCCGGATTCAGGCGGATGACGAAATCATGCAGCGCCCGCGCCACCGGGTTTTTGGTCGCCGCCAGTTCGTGCAGCTTGGGATATTCGAGATAGAAATCGGCTTGCCCCATCGTGCTCTTCACGTCCGCGATGGAGTGGCACATCATGCACCCTAGGCCCGCCTGCGATTCCGGCCGATGCACGATCTGCTTGATCGGCGTATCCATCAGCCCGCTGTAGAGCACCGCGGGATCGTGGCATCCGCCGCACCATTTCGAAGGCTTCGTGCCGATCGTGTCCTGCATGTACTCGATCGATTTGCGGTACCACTGATTATTAAACGAAGAGAAATGGTGCGCCGAGCTGAACCATTGGTTATAAATATCTTCGTGACACCGCTTGCAAGAGTCAGACTCCATAAAAAACTTGCTGGGAATTTTCTGCTTGCCGTAGACCTGGGCGGAACTCGGAAAGAATGAGCCTTCAGGCCCGTCGCCTTCGCCGTTCATGTTGTCGGGAGGCATGTCTGGGTTCTGTATCCGCGTCCGCGTCTGCCAGCTTTCACGCACGTAACGCGCTCCCCAACCAACTCCTGCGAGCACCAGCAGGCAGATTGCTGTACGTAAAATCGAAGCGCCGGCATTCGACACCAACCATCCGCGCCGTCCGAGCTGGTCGGCGATCAGAAGGCCGACTCCGATGAGGCAGATCGCGATATGCAGGTAAAGCCAGTTCCACGCCGTCCGCGGGGTGCCGGTCTTAATAAGGATGAGTCCAAGAACCGCTCCGGTCGCCACCAGCAACCAACCCGCACGCGCATAGAAACTTCCATTCCGCCGCAGACGAATCAGCCTTGGAACGAGAAGAATCGCAGCAACCACTCCTCCGAATGCGTGCAGCAGTACTACGCCGGCATAGAACACGGTCGGTTGCGGGAAGGCGTAGAGGTATGCGGCTGAGATCACCAAAAACGGTATCAGCCAAGACAGCGCCCGACCGCTGAAACCATGGGGTGGTAAGTTTTCTCGCATGGAAAATAAGCCGACGGCGCGGAATTCAGCTCCAGTGACTGAAGTCGTGTCGGCCTACGTTACTCACATAGGCGCACCGGAGGAATAATGCAAAAATACTAGTCCTAAAATCAGGTTGGAGGCGTATCACGCAGAGCGTCCGACTCCGAAACATCTGGCATGCGGTTTCAGCGCGTAGAGCGAAAATCAGGACGCGATAATTGGGCGGTATTTCTCTCGACGCCGTGATCTGCAAGCAATGCGATCATTGATCATTGATCATTGCATACCGACCCATTCATTTTGCAATCTTGGCGGTTGGTTCAAAGTCTGCATGACCACACAATATTGTTCGGTCTTCTCGCGCAACGCTTGCAATTGCTCAGTCGTCGCCTGAGGAGCGACAATTTCAAATCGGGTATGAATGCGCTGAAAGCCGACCGGTACTTCCTTCGAAATACCGAGCGTGCCCCGAAGGTCTAAATCTCCTTCGACCGTTACCTCAATCCGTTCGATCGGGATTCCCATGGCCGCGGCAACCATCTGGCATGTGATTTGCGCGCAAGCCGACAGAGCTCCGAGCAGCATATCGCCTGAACAAGCTGCCGTGCCGGCGCCTCCTACCCCCGTGTGCGCCTGGGCCTGATAGATAGCACGTCCGATAGCGACCGAACACGCAATCGGGGTCTCAGTTTGGCCACCTTTCGCTTTGAGCGTGATTCGAGAACTATTGGCATCATTGCGATATTGTTCCTTCAGCGGTTTTTGAACCGACTTAAGATCCATGTTGGCCTCCAAAACTGATCCTGCGTAATCTTAGATAGCTCCTTTGGCCCAGGGATTCGCCCCTTGTACCAAATCTGCCCACTTGCTAGCATGCGTTTTACGGAGGTTACCACATGCCGAAGTTCGTGATTGAGAGAGAAATACCTGGAGCCGGAAATCTATCCGATGCCGAATTACAGGAAGTTTCTCGACAGTCCGTGGCTGTTCTCAAGGGATTAGGTCCCGAGATTCAGTGGCTGCAAAGCTATGTCACGGGCGACAAGGTCTATTGTGTCTACCTCGCTCCCGACGAGGCAATGATTCGAGAACACGCAAAACGGGTAGGCTTGCCGGCAAACCGTATCTCCGCCGTGAGGCGGCTGATTGACCCGACCACGGCAGAGTAAACCTGAATCATTAGCCACCTTCTCTTGTCTCCGTTCACGCTGTTCAATGTGCTCAGTCCTCGGACTTGTAACCATACCGCTGACCAGAGGTGTCCCTGAGGACGTCCTCAATGGCGTTTTCGACCGGCATTACCCAACCCTCAAGCCACACTGTTCGTCCCATCGTAGTAGTCAGAGCCTGTCGCGCCGGGTCCAGACCTCTTTCAAGTTTCGCCTGTTCCGCAGGTGTGAGCGGCGCGCCAATGCTCTGGCGCAGTGCCGCCGACGCCCCTGCCAGCCGTAACGACCGGTCCGGTTCCGATTGCGCCGCCGCGGAGCACGCAAAGGATTCCAGCAGACGCGCAACCCCTCGCTTGTGTTCGAGCGATTGGAAGATTCTTATGCTTTCCCGGCAGAAGGAATCTGCCACGCTATAGTCCCCCTGCTCTCGAGCGAGGTTTCCCAAGTCGGCAAGTGAGCCGGCAATTCCCCATCGGTCGTTGAGCTCTCGAAAAGTCGCCAAACTTTGTTCATACAGCGATCGAGCCGCTTCAGAATCGCCTTGGTCACGGGCCACATCTCCCTGGTTATTGAGCGCCCAGGCGATACCCGTTCTGTCCCCCACTTCCCGAAAGATCGATAGACATTCTTCGTAGAGCAAGCGTGCCTGTGTGTAGTTCTCCTCCAGCTTGACGACATTCGCGAGGTTGCTGAGCGCGCGGGCAACTGCGAGCGCATCGTGCAGTTCTCTCCATTCCGCCAGACTCTCTTCGAAAAGCGCGCGCGAAGCCGGCAGATCGCCACGGTCGCGTGCAGTGACTGCCAGGGCATTGAGCGAGACCGCGATACTTCGCTTGTCCTCTAAGCCCCGCCCGATCTCCAAGCTCTCCTGAAGCAGTACGTCGGCAACAGCGTAGTCCCCCTGCTCCTCCGCCAGCACTCCTGCGGCAAAAAGCGTGCGGAGGCGCGCATTGGTTGGCGCCGCCGCCGCTCGCAGTTTCAGCAGTTTTCCGAGCTGGTCTCGTCCTTCGGCCAGATACTCCCGCATCTCCCAGAAGTGGAAGAGTGCTGCTCCCAGGCGCAAACCCCATTCTGCATCGCCTGTTTCCGTAAGCCACTCCAGGGCGGTGCGAAAGTTGTCATGTTCCAACTCGAACCGGTCTAGCCATTCAGTCTGGTTGGCGGCAGTGTTCTCGGCAGCCCCCTCTTCGGCCAACACCATGCAGTAGGCGGCATGGGCTCGCCTTGTTTGCATTTCTTCTCCGCTCTCCGACATTTTTCCCAGCCCATACTCGCGAATTGTTTCCAGCATCACAAAGCGCGGCTCTCCGTCCGCCTGCTCTATCTGCCGAACCAGGCTCTTGTCCACCATCGATGCCATCCCGTCGAGCACATCCAATCCCAGATCTTGTTTCGTGTCGCACACCGATTCCACTGCTTCCAAAGTGCACCCACTTAAGAAGACAGAAAGCCTTCTGAATAGCTTTTGCTCAGGCGGGCTCAGCAGGTCATAGCTCCAATCGATTGCTTGCCGAATGGTCTGCTGCCGGGCAGGCAGGTCCCTCGCGCCACCCGTCAACAACTGCAGGCGGCTCGCCAGCCGCGTCCTCATGGCTGACGGCGAAAGAAGCTTGGTGCGGGCAGCGGCCAGTTCGATGGCGAGCGGCAGCCCATCCAGACGCGAGCAGATCTCCACCACAGCAGCCGCGTTTCCTTCGTTGAGTCTGAAATCCGGCTTGACGGCTGTGGCGCGTTTTATGAACAGGGATATCGCCGAATACTGCAACAGTACTTCGAGGGGAGGTAAGGATTTGGCCGCCGGCAGTGCGAGCGGTGGCACGGGGAACTCGTGTTCGTCGTACACGTGCAGCACAGCGCGACTGGTCACCAGAAGCTTCAGATGGGGCGCTACGGCCATCAGTTCGGCCAGCATCGGCGCCGCGGCAACCATATGCTCGAAGTTGTCAATCAACAGAAGCATTTGTGCGCTCAGAGAATTCTGCAAATATTTCTTCAAAGTCTCAAGCTGCGTCTGGCCTCCTGTTTCCCGAACACCCAGCGTCTGCGCGATTACGATGGCGATCGAACTGGGATCGCTAACGCCCGCGAGCGGCACAAAATAAACGCCTGACGGGAAATTCTTCACCACGTCCCGTGCCACCTCCAGCGCAAGCCGCGATTTGCCGATCCCGCCGGGTCCGGTCACAGTTACGAGGCGTATATCTCGTCGCAGCAACAGTTCTTTGGCAGCGGTCTTCTCCTTATCGCGTCCGACGAATGCGCTTCCCGGGATCGGCAGATTGCTCGGACGAATATCCGGGCGCCGCTGTTGAAGATCCAGGAGGCGGTCTCGTATTGCCGCGAGGTCGCGCGCCAGGTCGCCGGTTGAGAAGTAGCGTTTCTCGGGCTCTTTGGCGAGACAGCGTTCCACCACCCAACACAGCGGAGGGGGAGCCTCGGGATTCAGTGAGCCCATCGGTTCGGGCTGTTCGCGGAGAATCGCTACCAGTGTCTCGGCTGCCGTGCTTCTCCGAAAGGCGCGCTTTCCGGTCACGATCTCGTAGAGCACCAAGCCGAACGAGAACTGGTCTGACCGGAAATCCGACCGACCGCCATTGGCCTGCTCCGGGGACATGTATCCCACGGTTCCTAGAACCAGCCCCGATGGAGTCAGGGACGTCGTGCACAAATCCGATGGCGCTCCCTTGAGCGGTGCGAGCTTCGCTAAGCCAAAGTCGAGGATCTTGACCAATCCCTCATGAGAGACCATCAGATTCTCGGGCTTTAAGTCCCTATGTGTGATGCCCGCTTCATGAGCCTTAGCCAGGCCCTCAGCAACTTGCACCGCAATTTCAATTGCCTTTCGAATTGGCAGCAAGCCTGAGGCGAGCAACTCCCGCACCGTCTTCCCCTCCACCAGCTCCATCGCGATGTAGGGACTAGTACCGTCCCGTCCGAGTTCGTAGATGGTAACGATATTCGGGTGGTTGAGGGCGGAAGCCGAGCGTGCTTCCTGCTCGAAGCGGTGCAGCCGATCATTATCGGAGAATGCGGGGCGCAGAATCTTGATCGCAACATAACGGTTGAGGTGCGGATCGCGCGCTCGATACACTTCGCCCATCCCGCCGGCGCCCAGTTGCTCAACGATCTCATACTTCCCAATCTTCGCCCCGGAAGGGAGAGTGCGCGGCGGGGTCAGTTGCAGAATATCCGGCGCGGCTGCCCCCAGGAACTGGCTTCCCGCCTCCTCGTGAGACTTGATCAAAGACTCCACTTCACCGCGCAGATCGGCATCCCCCCGGCAAGATGAGTCAAGATAGGCTTGCCGTTTCTCGGGCTCCAGCCGCAGCGCTTGCTCCAGGATGTCTTTGGTCCGTTCCCAGCGTTCGAAATTCATGAACTGGATCTCCGGGAAATCTCTCGATGCAGCCAGGCACGGGCCGCGGTCCAATCGCGCTGCACGGTCGCGGTTCCAATCCCCATTGCCTCGGAGGTTTCCTCCAACGAAAGGCCGGCGAAGAAACGCAACTCAACGATATGACTCTGCCGGGGATCGATCTCAGCCAGGCTATTCAGCGCATCATTCAGCGCAACCACATCGACGTCTTTGCGCTGGGGCAGGGGCTCCACATCGTCGAGTGTGAGCATGCAGACGCCGCTTCCTCGTTTTGAGGCACGATGGCGGCGAGCGTAATCCACCAGGATCTGGCGCATGAGTTGGGCCGCAATCGCGAAAAAATGCGTGCGCCCCTCCCACTGCGGGAAATCCTGCCCGACCAGGCGCAAATAAGCCTCATGCACGAGCGCCGAACTCTGCAGAGTGTGCTCGGCCCGCTCATTCCTCAAATGTCGGTGAGCCAGACGGCGCAATTCTTCATAGACCAAAGGCAGGAGCGCGTCCAGGGCTTCGCGGTTGCCATCCCGCCAGCGCTGCAGAAGCTGCGTGATCTGACTCGGAGGCCGATGCGCCACAGATTCGCCTCGCTTGGGAAGCACTCGGCTGTGAGCCTATCCCTTCCTATTTCACCTGTCAAACGCTGAGACCGGGGGTCTGCCTCGTTATGAAGTCTTATTTTCTCAGCTCCGATGATCAAATCCGCCAATGTTTTTCGCCGTTACATGTAGGGAGTTTATGAACCCTGACAACCACAATCAGTAATTTCCTCGCAAAAAACATCAAGGAGAGTCACAACATGAAGAAGATACCGTTTGTCGCTTCACGAATGTCAGTGCTGCTGGTTGTTTTTCTGGCACTTACATCTTTGGCCTTGGCTCAGCACGAAATGCAGGCAGCGGGACAGGCAGTCCAAAATAAGCTGGTTGAGACTGTTCGAAAGGCCACCACACAATACCTGGATGTCAACAATGCGGTTGCTGCGGGATACGGCCGGTTCCTCGGCTGCGTTACCGGCCAGGACCATGGCGCGATGGGCGTGCACTACGTGAACGGCACCCTCCTGAGCGCGGGCGAGATAAATGCATCACACCCCCAGGCCCTGATCTATGAGCCGACGAAGGACGGCAAAATGCAGCTGGTCGGCGTTGAATTCATTGTTTTCGCTGAACCCTGGCTGACCAGCAACAGCAATACTCCACCTGTGTTGGAGGGGCAAGTTTTTCAATACGTCGATAGCCCCAACCGGTTCAATATACCTGCCTTTTTTGAGCTTCACGTCTGGGCTTGGCGGGACAATCCCCAGGGGGCATTTGTGGATTGGAACAACCAGGTGACTTGCGCAGACGAGTAAATTGCCGGGGCGATGTTTGCTCACGATTTGCTATCTCCCAACCACGGAGCAACGAGCAATTTTCTGCACGCTTCGTGAAATGCGCGAGAACTAAGGGACGAGAACCAAGGGACGAGAACCAAGGGACGAGAACCAGGGAAAACGAAATTCTGCCGGGATCCAGATCTCGCACGGTAAATGCTGACTGATGGGACGGAGGCGAATCCGATTGAACGGCCGGTGGCCTTCACCGGCCGTCCCGGCAGCCTCGCGAGAAAGCACCTGGCTGAGTAGCACATTCCTTGCCTTAGGGACTCGTTTTGACCGAGACTGTCTAGTACACGGATTCGTTTACATTGCAGTAGGTCGGGACACGATAACATTACGGCGACCACGCGTTGCGTGCGCCCACGCGAGGATGCGGTGGACCTTCTTTGCGCAGCTATGGAAGCTGCCGCGGTCGGAGACTCGTGTAGAATGCAAAAGGTCGGCAGAAAATCCGGTGCAGTTGGATACGCCCTCAGACGCCGATCTTGCTAAAATATCAAAACGCGTGGCAATTACAGCGTGCGGAAGTGGTGGAACTGGCAGACACACCATCTTGAGGGGGTGGCGCCGAAAGGCGTGGGGGTTCAAATCCCCCCTTCCGCACCAAGACTCTCGACTAAGACTTTACAACAAGGTATTCGCCGTCGAGGATCAGACGATCACTGCAGGGCCAACGATAAGCAGTTGATTCGGAATCAGATTTACACCCGCACTTTCGAATCCGCCCGCAGCAATCATCTGTTACTGCTCGTGTTCCATCCTGTGCTTCGCTAGGAAGCGGGAGAGCGCACTCCATCCTGGTGCACGTAGCGGATTACTTCCACCTCAGACATAGCAATCAATCCTTCGTCCACCATTTCATCCAGAACCGGAAGCAATTTGTTAATGTTCTGCTCAGTGTCGATCACCGAGACCATGATTGGGCGATCGGAAGAAAAAAGCAGGTGCTCCTTATGAATGAGCGTACTTGCTCCGTAGCCCTCGATCCCGCGAAACACGCTGGCGCCGGCGATATCGAGTTCCCGGCACTTGGCTACAATGGCTTCGTATAGTGGGCTGCCGTTCCACTTGTCATCCTCGCCAAAATGGATGCGCAGCATTTTGGCCTTTCCCTCGAGTTTCATACCCGTGTCTCCTGCCGCCGCTCGGCCTTCTCATAATTATGCGTGTACTTGATGACGTCCGCGTCCGATAGCACGACCAGGCCTTGCTTTACCATCTGGTCGAGAATCGGCATAAAAGCCTTGAGTTTTTCTTCCGTATCGACCACGGACAGCAGGATTGGCCGATCGTGGGAGAGGCTCAGCGCGGCGTCCTTATGAATTCTCCGATTGGCGCCATAACCGAGAATCCCCCGGTAAACCGTGACCCCAGCAATGTCGTTCGATCGCAGACCATTAACGATGGCTTGATACAACGGCTTGCCATTCCACTTGTCGTTTTCGCCGATGTAAATCCGCATCATCTTGGCTTTGCTCTCAATCTTCAGGGCTGGCCTTTCAGCGGCAGAGTGTTTTTTTTTCTTATCGGCAGGTTTGACGATTGTGGTGTCGTGCATCTCAATCAGTCCGGCGCCTGCCATGGCTTGCAGTTTGGGTAGTAGCTCTTCGACTTTCTGCGCAGTTTCGATGAACTCGATCTTGACCGGAAGGTGGACCGCCAGGTCCACGAGACTGGTCGTTTGCATGTGATGATCTGCGCCAAATCCAGCAATGCCACGCGTCACGGTTGCGCCCGATACGCCATGGAAAAAGAGAAAGTCCAGAACAGCTGCATAGGCAGCACTCCCGTGGTAGTGCTGGTCCTCAGCTACGTAAATGCCGACCTTCTTACCCGGCCCCGGTTTCAGCACATTTTCCTCCTGTCGTTAGAGTCCTCTTTGACCTGCCGAAAACTCAGCGGCACGACCCCCAAAGTCCCTTGCCCTCATGAGCTTCGTGTTTTAGCTGTATCATGAAAATCTCAAGTTCCTGCTCCAACTCTGCTCGATTTCGCTCAACGACTTGCGTTACCTCCTCCCGGTGCTAAAGCTTTCGCTTTTATGGGATCGACCTCCCTGCCATAACGCCACCCCAGACTGCAACAAGCCCAACGATCACGCTCACGGCCGCGTAAAGAAGGGCTAGGCCGATTTGGCCATCCTGAATGGTGCGCAAAGTCTCGTATTCGAAGCTGGAGAATGTCGTATAGCCTCCGAGGAAGCCGATTG
>JBAVUV010000523.1:0-1653 GCA_049696955.1 Candidatus Sulfotelmatobacter sp.
GGTATATGGACTTCGTGCAGAAGGTGGCAGTCCGTGCGGGAGAAACCCAGACCATCGAAGTAAAGATGGAGAAAGATACCCGGGTACAGTTCCCTCACATCACGGCGCAGATCAAGCTCGACGTGAATCCTAATCGGGCTGCGGTTTTCGTCGACGGCGTCTTCGTGGGTCACGTCGCTGAATTCAGCGGCGTCGGTCGAGCCCTGCTGGTGGCACCGGGCAAGCGCAAAATCCGAATTACACTGCCCGGCTATCAAGACTTCGAAACCGACATTGAGCTGGTGGCCAATCAGAAATCAACAGTAAAGACTGATCTGGTAAAGGGCGGCCCGGCAGAAGGAACGCCGCTGCCCCAATAAGATTGGAAGAATCAAGCGCGCGCGCCTAATCAGGATGCGGCCGCGGCGGCGGATAGACCTCGCTGCTTGCGAAGTTCAGCATGAAAAGAGTCTGCCGCAAGCCCGGCCTGGTTGCGAAAAAGATCGAGCAGCGGATCTTCCACATCACTCGATTCGGTAACAGCTGCCGAGATACTTTCCGTTTCAAACCCTTCGGGTTCGACCATCAACTCAGGCAATGTATTGGGATTTTCCGTAAGGCAACTGAGAAATTTTTCCAGCAGTACGCGATGCTCCGCGGTGGTTTGTGTGAACTCCACCCCCATGCCGATGTCAGGGTGCATCACTCGGACCACTCCTTCCGATCGCAGCTCGACGTTCGCGGCCCTCATCGAAAGCGTTACCCGGGCAGAGACTGGGAACGGCGAAGGCATGGCCAGATAGCAGCCGCGCAAACTCAAGTCGGTAAGCTGGCAGGGCGCCGGAGGATCATCCTTCTCTCCATCTGGCGAATTGCGACCCAGCCACTCGCGCAGCCGATGTGCCGTATCCGGCGAGGGATTCACAAACCGCAGGCCCACCTGCGTACCGCTACCCTCCCAGGCAAACTCGGCCGGAACATCGATCTTGGTGGAACCGGGAAGCGTGAATGATAAATTCCATTGGCCATGCGGCTTGGTGCGGCGCGGAATCGAAACCGCCAGCCCACCTTCGCCAACATCCGTGGTATTCGCTTTAATGCGTTCGCCAGACTGGGCACTGACCATCTCCAAGGGAAAATTGACGGAGACTCGCGAGTTGCGCCTTCGTTCCCGTTTCATCAGGGCTCTGGCGGCACGAAAACTCGATTTGGCGCGCTCCGCCGAAACTGGCTTATACAGGATGAAGTGGGCGCCGATCTCAAATGCCGAGCGCAATCCGCTGCCGGGATCAAGAATGGCTACTGCGATTGCCCGTTTGTTGCATGGGGCCATTCGGGCTGCGCGCAGAACATCGGCAGCTCCGGGGCCGGCGCAGTCTACAATGATGGCCTCAAACCGGTCGCGGGTCAGATGACGCAACGCGACTTCCGAGCTCGTGCAATGTTCGACCCCAATGTCGAGATCACCCAGCGTACGCCGCAGCACGCGTCCGATTTTTTCATCCGAACAAAGCAACAGTGACTGCAAATTCATCGCGATCCCTATCATTCAGGTGGAGCGCTACTATGCCGGGTCCTGCCAGAAGAATGCACTCTCAAGTGTAGGCCGCCTCTGAGGTCACATCAACCGGGCTCTTATTCCGAATGTTACGCCCGTAACTTCTCCAGGTTCCG
>JBAVUV010000524.1:0-2007 GCA_049696955.1 Candidatus Sulfotelmatobacter sp.
GCTGATTCCTTTGAAAAACTCTGTAACTCTAGGCCCTGGCGCCCACTGCGGCCGGCTCCGGCACAGGAACACTTTTGTCCTCGCCGTTAGGCTTCTGCTGGGACGGCTGCCCGCCCTTGCGGATATCGATGCCGCCCTTGAAGAAAGCTCCATCTTCTATGGAGATACGCGCCGCCACAACGTCGCCCGTGAGCGATCCATCGCTGCGAATATCAACCCGGTCGCTGGCTGTCAGATTGCCGCGCACTTTGCCGAGTACCACGATTTCGCGGGCGTTGATGTTGGCTGCCACCACGCCGTTGCGGCCAATGGTGACACGGTTTCCAGCCAGGCTGATGGAACCTTCCACCCGGCCGTCAATGTAGAGCGACTCCGATCCAGTCACCTCTCCCTTGATCACCAGCGATTTGCCGATGGTCGCCTGGTCCGCAGTCGTGGTGGTGGTTGCTGCCGGACGCGGCGCAACGGCAGGTTCATTCGCCATCATTGCAGGCGCGCTCGGTGTAGTCATGGTTGGACGCTCCGGTTCGTTCGGGCGTCCCGGGGTCTGAGGCTGATTCGTCGGCTTCCACATGGGTTACATAGTTCCTTTCCTTGTTGGGATTAGGGATCACGTGCCGCACTTGCGTGACCAAATGGAATTGTACTCCGTCGTCTCACATTGAGCGCTGTGGAAAAGCTTTATTTTCAACGAAGTTTCCTTCCATGGTACGGACCTTTGGAAGAGTGCGGGCGCGGTTGAGAGCGGTGCCGGACTCCCGTTTTGGCTCGCATACTATGTAAGGATTCCCGGAACGAAGCTCACCAGCGAACCGTTCCACAGTCTATCGGAGTATGCTCTTGGCTCAACAATTCGCGAGCCGAACTCTAATTCAGGGAGCCTGTTCATGTCCGAGCCAGCCGTGATTACTCCGCCAGCATTCATCATTGCGCGTCCTCAGCCCGGCGAATGTGCCGCTTACTATGACCGCTACATTTCTTTGGTGGAGGGAGAAGACATTCTCAGCAGGCTTGACCACCAGCGGCGCCAGACCATGATGCTACTCTGCGCCCGCGATGAGAAAGATGGGGAATTTCGCTACGCGCCGGGCAAGTGGAGCGCGAAAGAGGTTCTCGGACACGTCTGCGATACGGAGCGAATTTTTGCCTATCGGGCGCTGCGCATTTCTCGCGGGGATACCACGCCGCTCGAAAGCTTCGAGCAGGATGATTACGTGCGCGAGGGCCCGTTCGGCAATCGGCTGCTCGCTGATTTAGTCGAGGACTTCATCGCCGTTCGTCGTGCCACTCTTTCATTGCTGCGAAACCTCGATGAAGCTGCGTGGATGCGACGCGGAATTGCGAGCAAGAATGAAGTGACGGTGCGGGCCCTGGCTTACATGATTGCGGGGCACGAACTGCACCATCGCAAGATACTTGAAGAGAAATATTTCGCGGCAGCGCGTGGATAATCGTCATGTCATCCCGCGCATTGACTGAGTTGCTTCGCGGCAAGGGAGCCCACGCCGATCCTTTTGCCTGCGTGGAAGATATTTCCGCAGAACTTGCTGGACGCCAGGTTAGCGGCTTTCCCCATTCGATCGCCCAACTTCTTTTTCACATGAATTATTGGATGGACTATGACCTTCGCCGTGCGCGCGGCGAGAAACCGCCATATCCTGAGCATAATTCCGAAAGCTTTCCAGAGACGGGGCGAATCACCGAGGAGGAATGGAGTGCGTCAGTGCAACGATTTTCCGCTCTGCTAAACGACGCTGCTGAACTCGCAGATTCGAGCCAAGTTGAACTCAATCGTCAGGTAGAAGCCACGCACTCGAGTCATCAGCAACGGGCGGACTCGCTCGAAGCGCTTTTGTGGCAACTCGCCGCGCACAACAGCTATCACACGGGGCAGATTGCCATGATTCGCAGGATGCTCGGAGTATGGCCACCGCGCCGCGGCGGGGATACCTGGTGAGTTCACGAGTCACGATTCGTGTTTTCATCATGAGGTCCCCGTCCTTCGCG
>JBAVUV010000525.1:0-2157 GCA_049696955.1 Candidatus Sulfotelmatobacter sp.
GCTCGGAATAGGGAACAAAGACTACTTTCAGCGCGGTATAGCCGCGAGCAACCACTTGGTTGGCAAGATCGATGAGCGGCTGGGGATCGAAGGTCTGGTAAACGGACTTCATATCCCCGCCGCCAAGGTGGGTATACATACGGACCCGGTTACGTACTTCGCCGCCGAGTAGTTGGTACACCGGAAGACCAAGTGATTTACCGAAGATATCCCAGCACGCTTGCTCCACCCCACTGATCGCGCTCATGCCAATCACGCCCATGCGGAAAAAAGAATGGCGATAGAGCTTCTGGTAGAGATGTTCGATGTTGAGCGGATCCTCGCCGATCAGCATAGGAGTGAAATCTTCGATGGCGCCGGTTACCGCCCGGGTCTTCCACTCCAGCGATGCCTCTCCCCAGCCAAACAGGCCTGCCTGGTCGGTGATCACCTTTACGAATATCCAATTCCGCATCTCTGCGTTGACGACGATGGTCTTTACATCGGTAATTTTCATAGAGTTTTCCCAGGAGATTGAAGTGGATCAGGCGCAGCCCCGCCGAGGTTCCGCCTCTCGTTCCCTCACTATGAGGGTGGGCGGGTACAAACTCCAAGTGCAACAAAAACTGGTTTGATGATTTATAGCACTCCAGTAGCGGGGGCTGTTGGAAAGTGGGAAGCGCGGTTTGCTTTCCACTTTTCAATGGCCCTTGGGTGCAATGGGAGTCTTGCCGACGTTTGCCCAGTACTTGACGAAGTCGAAGGCGCCATATGGGAGGAACAGTTCGGCGGGAGCTTTCCAGTCGAGTGTTTTTCTGCATCTGGTATTGAGTTCCCAGCCGATACCGTCGAGCTGTTTCTGGGAGAACAGGGAGAGATCGGTCGACTTGGGGAGGTATTGTCGGATGAGGCCGTTGATGTTTTCGCAGATGCCTCTTTCCCAGGGAGCATGAGGATGAGCGAAATAGACAGTGACTCCAATACTTTTGGTGAGTGTCTTATGTTTGCTCATCTCGCTGCCTTGGTCAAAGGTCATGGAGAGGCGCATCTGTCTCTCAAAGCGTTGGAGGATCCTGGCAAAGGCCCTCGCTACCGTGGGGGCCTTGCCATCCTTCAACCTCACCAGGACGCAAAAGAGGGTTTTGCGTTCGACCAGCACGCCGACCTGCGACAGATTCCCCTTGCCAATGATGAGGTCCCCTTCCCAGTGGCCTGGAATCAGTCGATCAGCCACTTCGGCAGGTCTTTGGTCGATCAAGGTCATGTCAGGAATGGATCGACTCCGGCTGTTTTTACCCCGTGCCGGTCTGCGGGCCTTGTGTCTACGGCGTAGCAGCTCCAGCAGGCTGGCGCGGAGCTGTCCCCGCGGCATGGCATACAGTGCAGTATAGATAGCCTCATGGGAAAGACGGACTGGATCATCCATACGAGCCAGTGTGCTCGCGATCTGCACGGGACTCAAGCCTCGGTAAAGATGCTCCAGCATGGTCTTCCAGAGCTGGTTGTCGGGTTCCAGCTTGCGCGGCCGGCGCGCCTTAACAGACAACACACGTGCTCTTCGATCAGCTGCCACACTGCGGTAGCCCCCAGCAATGCTGCCCTTGCGCAGCTTCGCCCTCCAGCCGTTGCGCCCAATCTCACGGCTAATAGTCGACCGGGCTCGCTTCAGATCGGCAGCGATCACTGCCGGCTTCCTCCCATGGCTCAACTGCGTTTCAATAAAAACCCGCTCCGACAAATCAAGATGACGAAAACCTCTTGGCATACGCAACTATCTCCTATTGTGGAAATGTTGCACTTGTACCTTGAATCCGCCCATTCGCATCGGTGAACAGCAGCATTTTCCCCCAGCAAGGCAAGCGGCTTTGTGGGAACAACTCGCATCGCAATACGAGATTGGAACAGACTTCCCGAAAGCGGAAGACGCCTACTTGAGGGCGCTGCATCTGCTGAAGACTGCACCATCAGCGAGGGCAGAATACGCCTTCACACTCGACAATCTCTCCTCGTTGTACATAATCTAGTGTCATCTGGACGATGCCGAGAGCGCCCGCAAGCAAGCGATCAAGGTGCGCCAGAAGCTGGGCAACCCGGCCGAGACCGGGCAGAGTGAAGTACACCTGGCGGACATAGCCCTCATGCGGCGCCAGTACCACAAGGCAGAGCGACTCGCCCTTC
>JBAVUV010000526.1:0-2255 GCA_049696955.1 Candidatus Sulfotelmatobacter sp.
GCAAAGCCAAACTCTTCATGAACAACCGCAGCCAGGCCGTCCGCCTGCCTAAGGACTTTCAATTCAAGACTGACGAAGTATTTATACGCAAGGAAGGCGAAGACTTAGTCCTCTCGCCCCGTCCATCCGATTGGTCCTCCTACTTGGCAGACGGCCCGGTTGCTTCTGCCTCCTTCATGGAGAACGTCGACGACCTACCCGTTCAGGAGCGCGAGCCCTGATGCCGCGTTACATGCTGGATACGGATACTTGCTCCTACATCATGAGGCGTTCGCATGACGCAATCCTAAAGCGGCTCGCGAAGACTTCCGTCAGCGACGTGTGCATCTCGGTGATCGCCAAGTCGGAACTCTTATTTGGAGTGGAAGTTTCCCCAAAACGCAAGCAGGACGAAGCGGCGCTCGCCGCTTTTCTGCGTTATGTCGAAGTCCTGGATTTTCCCGACGAAGCATCTTCGCACTACGCGAAAATCCGTGCCGACCTGAAAACTCGTGGCGCGATGATCGGAGCCAACGATCTGTTCATCGCCGCCCACGCCCGCAGCCTGGGCCTCACGCTGGTCACAAACAATACTCGCGAGTTTAAACGGGTCCGCGGTTTGTCCATCGACAATTGGACGAAGACTGGCTGATCACAGCTCAACGTGTCAAGGGCGAGCCAGGCTGGTGTTATCCTTGTAGTGATGTCCACGCGCTCAAAGAAGATCCTGAACGTGTTGATTTCGGTGACGACGGCCGCTCTTACTGGTTGGCTGGTGAGAGCGGCGTACAGTCACGAGAGCTTCCGACTCCCCGCGGTGTTACTTGCGACCTCGGTTAGCTGCCAAGTGGCAGTCGCCTTGATAGGGTCAGAGCAGGAAAGAGAATTGGCGAGCCTGCGAAACGAGATTGAGACATTGCGCCAGGAGAAAGAGATTTGGCATAAAGTCGAGATCTCCAAACTTGCGAAGAAGCTGGCCATCGCCGACCAACAGATTGCCGAGATCAAGAAGGGCAACATGGCGGGAGTGAAGGAATGGGCAGAAGTGGAGAAGAACCTATGAACCGAGTTCTTGTAACGGATGCATTCGTGGAAGAGCTGGCAGCAGCGCAGGAATCGGACGAACTGCGTAAACAGCTTCACTCTACAGTTGGGCTTCTCGCGGAGGACCCAATCGCAAACAGTGCATCAGCGCCGTATGAACAGTACGCCGACATTCGCGCCATCAGCATTGGGGACTACTTGTTGCTCTTCAGGTTCGACCCGACCAAGTCTGAAGTGTACCTTCTCTCACTCCTGCGTAAGTCAGAGGTTCCCGTTCCGGTGGAGCAACAAGCCCACTGATGAAGTGGAAGGACCGAGTACGAATTCGACGATTTCGGACTGCCCACAAGTTGGTGCCCTCTCGATTACCCTCCCCCAGCCCAGTTCCCCGCTAGAATGGATTTTTCAGGACTCCAAACTCATGGATAAACTTGTAATCCGCGGCGGCGAGCCGCTGCTTGGAACGGTGCGCGTCAGCGGCGCGAAGAATGCTGCGCTTCCCTGCATGGCCGCCGCGCTGCTCACCGACGAACCTATCATCCTCGAAAACATTCCGCAGGTGCGCGACATTCAGACGACGCGCAACCTGCTGGCCGCCATGGGCGCCGACGTCGAACTCGGTTACGGACGCGCCCAGCACCGCACCACTCTGCACTGCAAAAACATCGTCAGCCCCGAAGCTTCCTATGAACTGGTCAAAACCATGCGCTCCTCTACGCTGGTTCTGGGACCGCTGGTTGCCCGCTGCGGACGCGCCCGCGTCTCGCTGCCGGGTGGCTGCGCAATTGGAAGCCGCCCCATCGACATGCATATTAAGGGACTCGAACAGCTCGGCGCCAAAATTATTCAGGATCACGGTTACGTAGAAGCCGCCGCCGACCGCCTCCGGGGAACGGAAATTGTTTTCGACAAAATAACCGTCACCGGCACGGAAGATCTGCTCATGGCCGCCACTCTTGCGGATGGTGAAACCATTCTGCAAAATTGTGCCCGCGAGCCCGAAGTCGCCGATCTCGCCGCCTTACTCAACAAAATGGGAGCGAAGATTGAAGGCGCGGGCACGCCCACCATCCGCGTGAAAGGAGTAACCAAACTGAAAGGTGCGAAGCACCGCATCATCCCTGACCGCATTGAGGCCGGAACCTTTCTCATCGCGGGAGCCATGACCGGCGGCGACCTCAACATTACCGGATGCGATCCCACTCATCTCGATGCGCTGCTCAGCAAACTCA
>JBAVUV010000527.1:0-2529 GCA_049696955.1 Candidatus Sulfotelmatobacter sp.
CTCCAGGCTTCCACCCACGTTCGCAATTACGATCTCAATATCACAATTACCGGTACGGCCGATCGGGGATTGAATATCAACTACCGCTCTGAACCTCCGCTGCCGAAATCAGACATCATCGCGCTGCTGGCGCTTGGGCGTACCGGCGATGAATCGGCACAACTCCAGGAGCAGTCCGGCCAGAGCGCTTTTTCCGATCAAGCGACCGCACTTATCCTGAGCCAGGCTCTGAACGGTACCGTGACCAGCCGGTTCCAGAGGCTGTTCGGCGCCAGCAATATCAAGATTGATCCCCAGGGACTCGTCACCGAAACCAATCCCATCAGCAACAGCCCGCAGATCACCATCGAGCAGGAATTCGCCAATAACGTGTCACTCACTTATTCCACCAATGTCTCTCAAAGCTCGCAGCAAATCATCCAGGGCGAGTACTATTTCAATCGCAACCTTTCGGTCGTGGGCACCCGCGACCAGAACGGTGTGGTCAGCTTCGACCTTCAAGTCCGCCAGCGAAAGAAATAAATCGATAGAGCGACACACGAGTCGTTTGAGGAGCTCAGCTCAGTTTCGAAAGTCGATGCGCAGAGTCCGAATATGATCGGCTTCAACTTTGCCCGCCAGCGCATGGTAGACACGCAACTCCGCGCCCGCGGGATTTCTGACGCGAGAATACTCGATGCGATGCTGCGCGTTCCGCGCCACGAATTTGTCCCTGAGGCCCTTCGCGCCGAGGCCTACGAGGATCATCCTTTGCCCATTGGTGACGGCCAAACCATTTCTCAGCCTTATGTGGTTGCTGTGATGCTGGAATTGCTGCAACTCACATCCACCTCTACCGTCCTCGAAATCGGCACCGGTTCCGGATACGTTACTGCGCTTCTCGGGGAGCTGGCTGCTCAAGTTTTCTCCATCGAACGGCACGCGGATCTCGCCTCCAACGCGCGCACAATCCTGGCGGCGCTTGGCTATGCGAATGTTCATATATTTACCGGCGACGGCACATTCGGTCTTCCCGCACACTCCCCGTTCGACGCAATTATGGTTTCAGCCGCGGCTCATGAGATTCCTTCCGCTCTACTTTCTCAACTTCGCGAAGGTGGACGCATGATTATTCCCGTCGGCCCCCCCGAGTCACAACAGCTCCAATTCGTCCGTATGCACAACGGCCAACCCCTAATCTCACTCCGCGACTCGGTACGTTTCGTTCCTTTAATCTCTGACCATGATTAAATCTTGCCTGGATCGGCCTTACCTTCCACCGTTGTAAACTGTGCAAATCAGGATGCCCAAAGCATGAGCGCGATCGGAGTGTTGCATGAGAGGCTGGTATTCAACCGCAGAGTGGAAATCCTTGCGGGCTGGTTCGCGCAGCTGGCGCCGCGTTCCGCCAGCGTTCTCGACGTGGGATGCGGCGATGGCCTCATTTCGGCCGTTCTACAATCCCGCAGGCCGGATCTGGTTGTCACAGGAATCGATGTGCTGCCCCGCAGCCACACTCACATCCCGGTTGATATGTTCGACGGATCGAGCATACCTTTCGATGATCAATCGTTTGACGTGGTTCTTTTCTCCGACGTCTTGCACCATACGTCCGATCCAGCCATTCTGTTGCGGGAGGCTCGTCGCGTGTCGCGGCAGGGCGTACTTATCAAGGACCACAATCGCAATGGCTTGTTGGCGGGGGCCCGCCTGCGCTTTATGGACTGGGTGGGAAACGCAAGATTTGGCGTTGCATTGCCATACAATTATTGGACGGAGCGCCAGTGGCACGACGCCTGGCGAGAAATCGGACTTAAGCCGGAACAAACGGCGACCGCGATCGGCCTGTATCCCAGGCCCATCGACTGGTTATTCGGAGCCAAACTGCACTTCATTACGCTTCTGAAGCGAACTTCAGTAGGAGCACTTTGATGAGATTCCTTCCGCTAGCGAAGCGTCGTTAATCCAGCCCCTCATTTCCGCCTCAGCCCCAAAACACTCATGAAGAAACTAGCGAAGATGGTCTGCACTCCGAGCGTTAGTAATAAAGCCGCCGGAATTACGATTCTCATCGTCCGGGAATAGTCCAGCATGCCGAAGTGCTGCGCTCCCCATGCGTCGACCGCATACGCGGAAGCACTGAATCCGGCAATCGTCAGCACCGCGCCCACGACTACCCCAAGCTCAAGCGTGATGTAGCGAAAAAGCTTATCCAGCGCAGCATCGGGAGGCAGCAATCCCTCGGAAATCGCAAAGATTTTTGTAAAGCAAGCGAAGGCGATCGCCTGAAATCCCAGCAGCACAAAAGCCGCGGCATATACCAGGGTGTGAACGTCGAAGGTGACTCCGCCCAGGCTGCGTGGTGCGGGCAACAGCCACAGACCGAGTGCTGTGCCCAGCAGCATCAGCGCGATGCCGGGATAAAGAAATAGCCAGCGCGGGCTATAGAGCAAAAAAAAGCGCAAGGTGCGCCAACCATCACGCCAGGTTCGCAAATGAGGAGGACGATTTCGCCCGTCCGGAGAAAGCGTAGTTGGTACTTCTGCAATG
>JBAVUV010000528.1:0-4276 GCA_049696955.1 Candidatus Sulfotelmatobacter sp.
CGAAAACCGAAATCATTCCTTGTCCTGCGACATTTACTTTCGCTTCCGCCGGATTCGGCAAATAGAGTGTTTGGCAATGTTCGCAGCGGTAGACCTCGGCGTCCGCCCCCCAGGCTTTTTCGGCATCGCCGCAGGTCTGTTCGATTACGTCCTCGCTGTAGAACCAGCGCTTCAAATGACCGCCGCAAAACTTGCCCTTTTCGTTTTTCTCGTTACAGGCGCGCTGCCCGGCTTTCTTGATTTTTACTTTGTGATGCGGGAGTTGCGCGGTAGGTTGCGGGCTCGGAGCAGCGATGTCGCCAGTTGCCACAGGGCTCACCTTCGTCGGGCGGCGCTTGCGCCGCCGGAATCGGTCTTCGGTCTCACAGTCTTACGAGCGTCATTGTACTCGAAGGGGAAAGGCCAACCCAAGCCCGCGATATCGTATGCTAACTGTGATTCGCAAGGCGCGATTCTTCAATTGGATTTTGGGAACGCACTCCTAGAATTTTATGATCACAATTGTTTCAGGCTTGCCCCGTTCCGGCACGTCTCTCATGATGCAGATGCTGGCCGCAGGCGGAATGCCGATCCTCTCCGATGGCGAGCGTCCGCCCGATGTCGATAATCCTCGAGGCTATCTTGAGTGGGAGCGCATCAAGCAACTTCCTCAGGACCCGGCTTGTATAGCGGAAGCGGAGGGCAAAGCCGTGAAAGTGATCTCGTTCCTCTTGCCTTCGCTTCCCGCCGGGCACGAGTACCGTGTCATCTTCATGCAGAGGCCGATGCGGGAAGTGCTGGCGTCGCAGGAAGTAATGATGCGTCATCGCGGAACAGCCAAAGCTGGCACCGACACCTCGGTCGCCGCGCCGTTCGAGAAGATCTTGCGTTCGGCAAATATCTGGCTCGATAGCCAGGCTCATGTCAAAACTTTGCGGATTCCCTATCATGAAGTATTGCGTGATGCGGAGGCGATGGCGAAGAAGGTAACTCAATTCCTGGGTGTCAGTTTAAATGTGGGAACAATGACCCAACAGGTGGACGCCACGCTTTATCGCAACCGGTCTGAGTGATTCCGAGAACTTATATGCGAGAACCTAGTAACGTTCAGAATTCCCGCTTCGGGGGCGTCTGTTCCTCCCCAATACGCCCCACTATGACATCGGCCTCGAAATAACTCTCGCCACGGATTGGGCCTCCCGCCATGCGGCGCAGCATTGCAATCTGTCCGACGTGTGTCAGCGCATCGGCAACCGGGCCCTGGAGAAGCTTCTCCGGCGTGGCATGCAGCGGCTCTGACGATTCCAGATAGTCGTCGAAGCGCTTCAAGGCCGCGAAAAATCGTTCGCTCTCTTTTTCCCAGGAAAGCGGCTTCGAGTCCTTCCAAGTTCGCTTGCCGGCAGCGATCGACAACCCCCAATCCAACAGATCGCCAATGTGGGCCAGAATCTTCGCAGGGGTACGCGCACCCTCTGACGGGCTGAAATCAGCAAACGCTTCAGGCGCGTTGCGGATCGCCTTGCCTCCACGATAGGCCAGCGTGGCCAGGGCGTGGCGCAGTAATTCACGCTTTGGATCTGAGTCCGAAAGATTTTTCATGGACACAAGATACACTGTCCGCAGGAGACGCGAAAAGCATGCCGAAAGATGTCATCCGCTCAAGTGCGGTCAGCCGTGAGAACGCCGAGCACTATCGGTGGGGAGACGATTGTGACGGCTGGCATCTGGTGAAAGATGCCAATCTGAGCGTTATTGAAGAACTGCTCCCCTCTGGGGCCAGCGAGGTTCGGCACTATCATCAGAAAGCGCAGCAGTTTTTCTACGTACTCTCCGGCGAAGTAATGATGGAAGTAGAGGGGCGTAACACTTTACTCAGTGCGGGCAGCGGAATCCGCATCCTGCCGGGAACACGCCACCAGATCAGCAACCCATCGTCCGGTCCGTCGCGCATACTCGTGATTTCGCAGCCGCCCAGTCACGGGGACCGCTATACAGGCTGATCTGCAGTTTGAGATCTGGCCTCGATTTCAGATTCGGACTTCCGCTCTCGCGCTCGCTTTCGCTGGTCGCTGCAAGGTTATATCCGCAAAAACAAATCCGTCGCGCGTCACTACCTCGCCGTTTTCGACTGGGATGGCATGCGCGAACATGGGGCCGTCGTATACGAAGGTGTGAAATTCTCCCTTTTCGCCGCAGGGATCGACGTCCGCGGGAAACTCGGCCACAAGTTGCGAGTCCAGATCGCGTCCAGCAAACGACGCAGGAATTTTCTGGGGATCGAGACAGACGATTCGACAGCGCAGTCCACCGGCGCACATGTCATTCACGAGTTGCCTGGTCTCAAGCTTCCACAAAGGAAACAGCGGAGTCAATCCGCTTCCACGCATGCGGTCCTCGCGATATTGACGGACGTCCTCCAGAAAGAGATCGCCAAAGGCAACGGCTTGCACGCCAGCATCGATTGCCTTCGCGCAAGCCGCATTCATAGCCGTCTCATATTCCTGATTGGAACACGGCCAGGGCAATGGAACTTTCCACAAAGGGAGCCCGGCAGCCGTTGCCTGGGCTTCGACCAGCTCTCGTCGAACGCCGTGCATAGCAACACGGTCGAAGCTGGAGTTGATCGTAGTCAGGAGGCCGACGATTTCATATTCGTTCGATTGACGCAAGACGTGCAGCGTCCAAGCGCTGTCTTTCCCGCTGCTCCAGGATACGAGTGCTCTTTTTCTCAAGCCTTGGTAATTCCTTTCACAATGGCTTCCTCCGGATCGCGCCAGCCGCTTGCAGGGCTCCGCGCAACCGCGCTCCTAACCCGTGGGCGAATTGTATGTCCAGGAATCCTTCCATCTGCCGCGCAAAGCTCACGCCGTATCCATACCACCAGATTTTCTTTATGCGCGGCGTGAGGTCCACATTGAGATATTTCAGACGGACCATCTCTTCCAGTCCGAAGCGTCCGTGAGAGCGGCCCATGCCGCTCGACTTTACTCCCCCGTGCGGAGCCTCGCTGATTCCGAAGCAGGAAATTACATCATTCACCATCACCGTGCCGACCTGAATACGCCGTGCCAGCCTTTTGCCGCGAGCGGCGTCGCGCGTCCACACGCTGGCCGACAGACCAAATTCCGAATCATTGGCCAGACTCACGGCTTCCTCGTCATTGTTGAATGTTGCCACCGGCAGCACTGGCCCAAACGTTTCTTCGCGCATGATTCGCATCTTATGGGTCACGCCAGCGAGGACAGTGGGTTTATAGAAATTCGCGCCAAGTTCTGGAAGTCGTGAGCCTCCGACGAGAACCCGCGCGCCGCCAGCCGCTGCATCTTGAATGTGTGCTTCAACAACTCGCAACTGCTGCTCGTGAATCATCGGACCAACGTCAGTAGCGGGATCGAGCCCGCGACCGACGCGAAGTTTTTTCGTCTTTTCGACGCATGCTCTTAGGAACGATTCGTACAGGTTGCAATGAACATAGCAGCGCTCGACCGACAAGCAGGTTTGGCCGGCGTTCATGAATGCTCCCCACACGGCCGCGCTGGAGGCGACGTCAACGTCGGCATCGTCGAGCACCAGCATAGAATCTTTGCCGCCAAGCTCCAGCACTACAGGCAAAAGCCGTTCAGCCGCGGCCGTTGCTATGCGCCTGCCCGTAGCCACGCTGCCGGTAAACACCAGCTTGTCGATTGGCGACTGAATCAGGGCCGCTCCCGTCGCACCATCTCCCACGATGACCTGAAAAACATCCGGGGGCACGCCCGCAGCGCCAAGCAGCGAGTGCAATTCAAGCGCCACGAGAGAAGTGAATTCAGAGGGTTTCAGCACCACGGCATTCCCCGCCACTAGCGCCGCCATGGTTTCCGTCGCGGGAATCGAAAATGGATAGTTCCACGGGGAAATAATTCCCACAACGCCATACGGCTCTCGCACCAGCAAGCCGCGTTTGAGCTTAGTGGCAAGATTTCCATGGGGCACAGGTTCGTCGCGAAGCATACGGAATGCGTTATCGATCAAAAATCGCGCCGCATCGAGCACGACGAGAACCTCCGTGGTCAGCGCTTCCACCACGGGCTTGCCCGCCTCGCGCGCGATAGCCTCGGCGACTTGCGATTTTCTTTCATGCAGCCTGCGCTGAAACTCGCGGAGGATTACGATCCTCTTCCGCACTCCGATCTCAGCCCATGACGCTTGGGCCTCCCGGGCACGCGCCACCGCCACACGAAGTTCGTTCTCGCTCGCGCATCGCAGCTCGCGCAGCACCTCGCCCGTCGCCGGGTTCACCGACGAAATCTTCCGGACT
>JBAVUV010000529.1:0-2752 GCA_049696955.1 Candidatus Sulfotelmatobacter sp.
CGTTCTGAGTGCGACAATGCCGGCCTGATCAGCTTTAAGGATCGGTGGGGCACCCAGCAGTCAACGCTGACTTACTTCAGATTTCCTTTCGGGCATTCACAAATTGCGCGCACGGCTACGCAAGGCCCTATTGTTAAGTACGTCTTTGCGCATGTGCCTGACAGCCTGCTGGCCGCGGCTGGCAGAATGCTATACAAGCATGTCGGGTAGCGCACTAACAATTCTCTCCCTGCCTATCGATAAACAATCATGAATCAAGACATCAAATATGTGATCATCACGCCAGTACGCGATGAAGAGAAGTTTATCGAAGAAACGGTCCGATCCGTTGCTTCGCAAACGATTCCGCCCGCGGAATGGATTGTCGTCAACGATGGTTCGAGCGACCGGACGGGCGAAATACTTGACCGATGCTCCGCCCACTTGCCGTGGATGCGGGTGATTCACCGTCCGAATCGAGGCTTCCGCAAGTCCGGCGGAGGTGTTATTGAGGCTTTTTATGATGGCTATAACGCGCTCGGCAGCTCGAACTGGGATTTTGTAGTGAAACTCGACGGCGATCTCACGCTGGCTCCGACTTATTTCGAGAAATGTTTCGAGCATTTCCGTGACCAGCCGAAGCTTGGAATTGGCGGCGGGGCGATCTGTCACGAGGTCGAGGGACGGTTAAAAGTTGAGGCCAATCCAAAGTTTCATGTCCGCGGGGCGACCAAGATCTATCGACGGGAGTGCTGGGAGGCGATCGGGGGCCTGTGGTCGGCGCCAGGATGGGACACGATCGACGAAGCCAAAGCGAATATGCTGGGGTGGAAGAGCGATACCTTCGGCGAGCTCCAGCTATGTCATCACCGCGTCACCGGTACCGCGGACGGGCTGCTACGAGATCGGATCAAGCACGGACTGGCCTGCTATGTCTCGGGCTATCATCCCCTCTTCCTTGCGGCTAGCTGCCTGTACAGGATCGTCCAGAAACCTTATGTGGTTGGCTCGTTTGCCATCGGCTACGGGTTTGTTAAAGGGTATGTCAATCGTGTGCCTCGTGTGAACGATACACGCCTCATCGGTTATATGCGCTCGCAGCAACTAAGACGCCTTTGCGGATTAGAAACAATTTGGAAGTGACTTTCCGGTGCCAAGGGTCAGAAGAAAACTCATATGTGTGGAATTTGCGGAAAAGTAAACCTCGGCCGCAACGGCGCGAGTGTTGAGCCTGCTTTGATCCGGGCGATGATGGATATGATTCGTCACCGAGGTCCGGATGATGATGGGCTCTACACGGCGCCGGGTGTCGGTTTGGGCCATCTGCGGCTCTCTATCATCGATCTCGGCAGCGGTCACCAGCCACTCTCTAACGAAGACGGTACCATCTGGATCGTCTTCAACGGAGAGATCTACAACTATCGCGACCTCCGTATGTTCCTCTTGAGCAAGGGACATGTATTCAAGACCCAGAGCGACACTGAGGTTATCGTTCATTTGTACGAGGAACTTGGACCCGCTTGCTTAGAGAAGCTGCGCGGGATGTTCGCCTTTGCTCTCTGGGACGAAAAGAAAAAGGCGCTTCTCCTGGCGAGAGACCGGGTAGGAATCAAACCTCTCTACTATGCACTGACGGATAAAGCCATCGTATTTGCTTCTGAAATCAAGGCAATCCTGGCCGATCCTGCGATCCGCCGGAAGCTCGCTCCGGCCGTTATTGATCGGTTTCTTAGTTTTCTGTATGTACCAGGCGAAGAAACCCTCCTAAAAGACATTTGCAAGCTTGCTCCAGGAAACTATCTCTTGCTTAAAGATGGTAAAGCAGAAGTGCGCCAATACTGGGATCTGCAGTTTTCCAAACCAACGGAGAGCCCAAGCCTGAAGGCTGCGGAGGATCAGGTATCGAGTCTCCTGGCGGAAGCGGTGGACCTGCATATGATTGCCGATGTTCCGGTGGGGGTCCTTCTAAGTGGAGGCGTGGACTCATCCGCCGTGCTCAGTTGTGCCGCCGAGCGCACGGACAAAGAAATCAGCACGTTCACCGTGGGTTTTTCCGATTCCAGCTTTGCCGACGAAAGACCTTATGCCCGTTTGGCGGCGGAGAGCTGCGGCAGCCGTCATTACGACATGACGATCACCGCCGATGATTTTGCCAACTTCCTTCCTCGGTACGTTTGGCACATGGAAGAGCCTGTCTGTGAGCCCCCGGCGATCGCGCTGTACTACGTTTCGAAACTCGCAAGAAAGCATGTAAAGGTACTGCTTTCCGGAGAGGGCGGCGATGAAGCGTTCGCGGGTTACAACAATTACCGCAGCATTATTTGGCTGGAACGCTTCAAAAATCTCTGGCCAGCCTTGAACGGTACCGCATCCTGGGGGCTCTCGCAGGTTAACTCATGGGTCCATTCGGTGCGCGTAGCTAAGTACGCCCCGTTGATGAACGAGACGTTTCCCAATTATTACTACAGCCGCACATCGACACCATACCGGTACTCGGGAAATGGAATTGGCGAGCTGTATTCGGCCGATTTCATGAAGTCGATTGACAAGGAATACACGATCGAGCCGGTGCGGCGGCTGTTTGCAAAAGTAAGAAACCAGGGTGTCCTGGACCAGATGCTTTATATCGACACTAAGACCTGGCTGCCGGATGATTTGCTTGTCAAAGCTGACAAGATGACCATGGCGAACTCACTCGAATTGCGCGTTCCCCTGCTGGATCATCGGCTTTTGGAATTTGCTGCCTCCCTGCCCCAACATTACAAATTGAAGG
>JBAVUV010000530.1:0-5364 GCA_049696955.1 Candidatus Sulfotelmatobacter sp.
GCGATTCGCATCGCGACTTTCAACGGCGCTCAATATCTGAACGAGGCTGACAAGATCGGTACGATTGCGCCGGGCAAGCAAGCGGACATGGTCGTGATCAAGGGTGATCCGTCGAAACGAATTGAAGATATTGAGAACGTTGAGATCGTGTTTAAAGATGGAATCGGCTATGATTCCGCCAAGCTGATTGAATCGGTGCGCGGCGTGACCGGCAGCCGGTGAATTTTGGTCCGTTAGAATCGCAGCGCATGCTTATTCTCGCTTCCGCCTCGCCTCGCCGCCAGGAGCTATTGCGCAACGCGGCGATCCCGTTTGAAGTGCAGCCCGCGGACATCGACGAAACGCCGCTCCCGGGTGAATTGCCGCGCGATTGTGCCGAGCGGCTGGCGCGGGAAAAAGCTCTTAAAGTCTTTCGGGAACGGCCAGAAGATTACGTTCTGGGAGCGGACACGATCGTCGTTATCGATGAGGCCATCCTTGGCAAACCGCGCGATGCCGCCGATGCTGCTCGCATGCTGCGGTTGTTGTCAGGGCGTGCTCACGAAGTGATCACCGGAGTGTGCCTTGTGGGCGCAACCGACGGCGATATTGAACAAGCGTCCGCGACTACGCGGGTGACGGTGCGGGAAATCTCCGACGACGAGATCCGAGATTACGTCTCAACCGGGGAACCGATGGACAAGGCCGGAGCATACGCGATCCAGGGCATCGCCTCGCGTTGGATTCCGCGCATCGAAGGCGACTATAGCAATGTGGTGGGTCTGCCAGTGGCGCTGGTTCACGGCATGCTGAAAAAAAGAGGAGCAATCTGAATCGTGGTCGATAACTTCAACTTCTATCGATCGCGGATGGAACTCATTGGCAGAGGTGAAGCGGCTCAGACAAGCGCCAGCTTAGGACTTTTTTTCTGCCTCTGCCTCTTTTTTCTCTTTCTTTTCTTCTTCCGGCTCTTTCATTGCTGACTTGAAGTTACGAATGCCTTCACCCAAGCCTTTGCCGAGCGCAGAGAACTTGCTTGTTCCGAAGACGAGAAGGGCGATGGCCACAATTAAAATTAAATGCAAAGGCTGAAACAGACCCTCACCCATAAGTCCTCCAGCGGAGCTACCACAGACGCAGAACTTGTGCCTCGTCTCTCGCTGCGAAAATTCTAGGCTACCCTCACAAAGGAGTCAAAGAAGCGTTCAAACCCGTTCGATCATTTCTGCGAGTAGGAGCGCTCGACGCGGCAGTTCGGAGATCACAATAAATTCGTGCACCGCATGCGCGCCCTCTCCAACGCCACCCAGACCGTCCAGCGTAGGAATACCGATTCCTGCGGTAAAATTGCCGTCGGAGCCGCCCCCCACGGCCGCTTCTTCGAGCCCCCATCCCACTTCGCCAGCAATCTCCCGCGCTTTTTTATAGAGCTCCGCCACTCCGGCGGTTCGCTCCATCGGAAGACGATTAATGCCTCCCGTGATCTCGAGTTTGCAGTATTTGTCGAACGGTTTCAGGGAGCGCAATTTACGGTCGATGCCAGCAGCTTGTTTCGCGCTCTTAATACGTACATCGAGCCTCACTGAAGCTTCGGCCGCAACCACATTCGTCCGCGTTCCGCCTTCGATCACGCCCGCGTTTACCGATACGCCCTGCCGGAGATTGTTCAGCTTCGCAATTACCGCGATCTGCCGCGCTAACTCAAGAATCGCGCTGTGTCCTTTTCCGGGATCGAGACCCGCGTGCGCCGCGACGCCTTTTACCCGCAGCGTATATTCTCCGACCCCCTTACGTGCAGTTTTGACTGCGCCTCGAAGACCGGCGGCGGGTTCAAGTACCAGTACTCCCGCGGATTTTCTTGCCAAGGCCTCTGTGATCTTTCGCGAAGAACGACTGCCCACTTCCTCGTCGGAAACCAGAAAGACTGTAATTGGCCGCGGCAGGCGGCCGTGCCACTCCTGCAGCGCTGCAATGGCGTGCAGGATCAGTGCAATGCCTGACTTCATGTCGAGCACGCCCGGCCCGCGGAGGCGGCCGTTCTCGATTGTGCACGGCATCTTCGCCAGAGTTCCCATCGGATACACGGTGTCGTAGTGCCCGAGCAGCAAAACTGGCTTGCTGTTCGACGAACTGGCGAAGTTAATTTGCAAGCTGTCGCCGAATTCATTGCTGGGATGCAGTTGAGTTCGTCCGCCAAGCCCTTCAAACTTGGGCGCGAGGAACCTGGCAATGCTATCGACAGCCGGCTTGTTGTCACTCGGGGATTCAATCTCGACCAGGCGGCGAATGGTTTCAACCACGCGATCTCGATGTTGTTCAAAGTATTGCAGATGGTCTTTTCTCACGTTCTGCAGAATGGCTGGTCTTGTTTTCTTACCGGACACATTTACCTCGTCGGTAGAAGTCTGCTATCCGCCAATTTAACTGCTCTTACCACGAAGGTCACAACGTCACACGAAGGAAATCTTACCCGTGAAGTCCTTCGTGATACTTAGTGTCCCTCGTGGTCCATTATTTTTTCTATCAGCAGCAGACTCGGCCGTCGCTGCGAGGTTTGCGCCTGCATTGTGAATGCAATACGGTACAGTATAATCTTCAGACTGTTTGGGGCGAATCCATGATTGAGACCACTCCACCCGTGAACGAGACTCCGGCGGCCTCGTCGAAGCCGGCGCTGGACATTCACGAAATCCTTAAAATTCTTCCGCACCGCTATCCTCTTCTGCTGATTGACCGCGTTCTCGAACTGAAACGCAAAGAAAGCATCATCGCGATCAAAAACGTCACCATCAACGAACCTTTTTTCAACGGACATTTCCCGGGCTTGCCGATCATGCCGGGCGTTCTGATTGTAGAAGCGATCGCACAGGCCGGAGGCGCGCTCCTGCTTACAGAAGTGGAGGATCGCAACGACAAAGTGATGGTCTTCACCGGGATCGAGCGCGCGAAGTTTCGCCGTCCCGTGAGCCCCGGCGACCAGCTTCGCATCGAGGTGGAAGTGAAGAACTGGCGGGTGATTCCGCGGATGATCGCGGCGAAAATGCATGGCGTTGCATTCGTGGCAGGTAAACGCGTGGCCGAAGCCACCGTATCGTGCCAGCTCATCGACAGTTTGCGCGGACGCGGCGACGGCACGGCTGTGGAATGAAACCGAGCCCGGCAGCGAGCATGAATTCCCATCCCAGCGCGATTCATCCCAGTGCGGTGATCGATTCGCGAGCTACAGTTCCGGCATCGTGCAAGATCGGTCCCTACTGCGTGATTGGACCGGATGTGGAACTCGGGGAGGATTGCATTCTTGTGTCGCACGTCGCGATCGAAGGGCCAACAACAATCGGTTGCCATAACGCATTCTTTCCCTTCTGCGCCATCGGCATGGCGCCACAGGATGTCACTTATAAAGGCGAACCGACCCGGCTGGAGATCGGCGACCACAACGAGATTCGCGAGAGTGTGACCATTAACCGAGGCACCGTAAAAGGCGGCGGAGTCACCAAGATCGGCAGCCACACTTTAATCATGGCGTATGCGCACATTGGACACGACAGCGTGATCGGCGATCACTGCATGCTGGTCAATGGCGCGACTCTGGGCGGCCACGTAACGGTGGAAGAATGGGCGGTGGTGGGCGCGCTTTGTCCGGTACATCAGTTCGTGCGCATTGGAGCGCACTCTTATATCGGCGGCGGGACCACGATCACGCAGGACGTTTTGCCCTTTTCCATGACCTCCGCCGCTCGCAATACGCACGCCTACGGGATGAATAAAGTCGGCCTTGAGCGGCGCGGCTTTTCGCCGGAGCGCATTCGCAAGATTCACCATGCTTATAAAACTCTGCTGGCTTCGAAGATGAACACGTCACAAGCGCTGGAAAAGCTGAAGTCGGAAGACGATCGCGGCGAGGATGTGGATATGCTGATTCGCTTTATCGAATCCTCAGATCGCGGAGTGATTAAATAAAGCTACTGTGGAGACGCAGCTCGCCGCGTCTTTTTGCCACCGTTAAGATATGCAAGCAACATCCGTACGATTCTAACGATGCAACGCCTGGGCCTCATCGCCGGCAACGGCAAATTTCCGCTTCTCGTGCTGGATGCGGCCCGTGCATCGGGATATGAAGTGGTCGTTGTGGCCATCAAGGAAGAAGCCTTTCCCGAGATCGAGTCTCATGACGCTGCTTCGGTTCACTGGCTGTCGCTGGGCGAGCTTTCGAAGCTGATTGAGACTTTTCAGCGCGAAGGTGTGGGACGCGCAATCATGGCGGGGCAAGTCAAACATAAACAGATTTTTTCCGCCATCCGCCCCGACTGGCGATTAGCCAAACTTTTGCTTTCTCTCACCACGCGCAATACAGATAGTCTGCTCGGCGCCGTGGCCAAGGTTCTCGCCGAGGAAGGCATCATCCTGGAAAACTCGACATGGCTGCTCGAGCCGCTGCTGGTGAAGGCCGGAATTCTTACGCGCACGCCCACCGGGCAGGAACGCAAGAACATTGATTACGGGCGCGTGGTTGCCCGCGACCTCGCGCAGCATGACATTGGACAAACGGTTGTAATTGCCGAATCGGCTTGCGTGGCGGTCGAAGCAATGGAAGGAACGGACGCAGCCATGGAGCGCGCGGGCCAGATCATGAAATCGTTGCACGGCGACGCCTCCGCACTGAGCCGAGATCTCACCGTGGTGAAGATCGCCAAGCCAAACCAGGACATGCGTTTCGATGTTCCCGTGATCGGAGTGAAGACCATCGAAGTGATGCGCGGCGCGGGCGCTACTTGCCTCGCGCTCGACGCGGGAAAATGCCTGCTGCTGGATGGAGAGAAGGTTCTTGAAGCGGCCCGCACGGCGGGCATCGCAGTTATTGCAGACTGATGCTGCCTTCGAAAATCCTCAGGCTGTTATAAAGGAAAAGGGTAAAGATATGACTGCCCCATGTTCCGAACCTGCTCTGATTGCCGAGCAATTGCGCCGCGCGTTCGATGGCGATGCCTGGCACGGCCCTGCTTTGCTGGAGTTGTTGCAAGATATCGATGCCGCCAAGGCTGCAGCCAAGCCCCTGCCGGACGTCCACAGCATCTGGGAACTTGTTCTTCACGTTGCCGTCTGGGATGCCGCGGCTGGCCGCCGGCTAAGCGGAGAGATAACTCAGCCCACGGGAATCGCGAATTTTCCCATCGTTCCAAAACCGACCGAAGCGGCGTGGCGCAAGACCATCGCTAACACCAAGCGCACGCACGATCTACTGGTCAAGACAGTCGGGGCTCTGCCTGAATCTCGGCTCCGCGAGCGCGTCCCCGGCAAGAAATATGATTTCTACTTCATGCTGCACGGCGTGGTTCAGCACGAGCTCTACCACGCCGGACAGATTGCTATCTTGGAAAAAATGCA
>JBAVUV010000531.1:0-2008 GCA_049696955.1 Candidatus Sulfotelmatobacter sp.
CGAGCCAGCCAAGCGACGGCTGGCCTTCCTGCGCAACCATCGAGAAGCCATCGCGGCGATGGAATTCTTCACCCTGCCCACGATCACGTTTCGCGTGCTCTACGGCTTCTTCGTCATCAGCCACGACCGGCGACGCATCCTGCATTTCAACGTTACGAAGCATCCGACGTGCCTGTGGGCCGTTCAGCAGTTGCGGGAAGCGTTCCCGTTCGGATCGGCTCCCCGGTGTCTGATATTTGACCGGGACGGAAAGTATGGAGTCGAGGTTCCCGCAGCGGTTCGATCTCTGGACATGCAGCCGGTGCGAACTTCGTTCGAAATCCCGTGGCAGAACGGTCTAGCAGAACGCTGGGGCGAGAGTTGCCGCCGGGATTTGCTGGATCACATCATAGCCGTAAACGACCGGCAGCTGAAACGACTGCTCTCCGAATACGTCGGCTACTACCACGAAGACCGTACGCATCTGGGACTCGGGAAAGGAACGCCCGACGGGAGAATTTGTTCCGTAGCCTCCGGCTGAGTCCTCTCTCATGAGCGAGTTGGCGGGCTGCATCATCGTAACGAGCGGGCAGCTTAGGCTAGTCCAAGTCTATCCTTTTAGATGTGTAGAACCCACTGGTGCTGATGTCCGCCCGAGAGAGAGTCCTTTCTCCTTCGGAAAGCGAGTCCTGGTCGACGGCAAGATCCTTTGTTCGCGGTGCGGCGGGAAAGGCTTGAGCCATTCTCAGAGCGGATGACATTTTGGCGAGGGACAGGGATTGCCAAATCTCTTCGCTTAGGTCCCGATTAACGCGCTCCAGTGCGCCTCTCGATATCGCCTCGCGACAGATCCCTCTGTTCCCTAAGGATTCGAAGTTTATCTCCGATAATCATTGCCTCCTCTGGAGCTGCCTTGCTCAGCGCGATAGGCCTTCCAAGATTGATCAATAACGTAGTCATGAATATCTTCGGCCTCTTGCATTGTGAGCTTAGTATGAATGAGTGGAAATCCCGCGCCGCAACCAAAGCAGGGCATACCATTTGCCGCGTCGCTTCCGGCCATGACGATCGCTAGAAATTGGAGGTGTATGCTCGGCGGCATGTAGCGGAGATCCGGAATGGCACCATCGACAGTCCAAGCCGCGTCTCCATCAGCGTCAAGCGAGTGACAATCAGAGCAAAGAAACTTCTGATAAAGCGCGTGTCCCGCCAAGACATGCGCTCGGCTAAACGTCTCCGCAGGTGGCCGGGGCACGGTTGGAACAACCGCATGCGGGAACGGAAAGGGCACAGGGCCATTCAGCCTGAAGGCGAGAAGCCGCGCCGGACCCCGCTTCGACTCTGGAGTGCCCATATCACTACCCTTAAAGAATAGCCTCGACCCGGAGCCGTACCCGACAGGAACCAGGACGTACTGCTGCCCTCGTAGCTCGTAGCTGACCGGAACGGCGTCGTTCGCCGATCCGGTCGAAATCGACCACAACTTGCGCCCCGAGTCCGCGGCGTAAGCATCGAATTCACCTGTGCCTTGGCCCGCAAACACCAAATTGCCTGCGGTGGAAAGAATGCCGCTATTGAAAGGTAGGGGTTCGTTTGCGGACCAACGATTGGTTTGGGTGACGGGATCCCAAGCGTAGAGCTTACCGTCGCGCGCATTCGCCCCCGCGTTGACGGGGACGCGCGCATCGCTCGCCGGAATATAAACCAATCCGGTAAGTGGGCTGTAACTCATCGGCCACCAGTTGTGGTCGGCGGCGGAAACTTGGTCCCCACCGCGAGCCGCCGGCACTGCGATCATCCGTGCGTCAACCGGCTTCGACGAGATGAGCCCGCCCGTCCGGGCGTCCAGTACGTAAAAAATGCCGTTCTTCGGCACGGTCATCGCCACGTGCCGCTTCGTCCCTCCGATTTCCAGGTCGGCTAGCACGATCTGCATATTTTCGGTGCGCGGAGTCGTCTGGTAGTACCAATTCATTTTCCCCGTGTCCGCGTTGACGGCGATGATACAGCCAGAGAACAGCTTTTTACC
>JBAVUV010000532.1:0-4228 GCA_049696955.1 Candidatus Sulfotelmatobacter sp.
TAGCTATATTCCCCAGTTAATTGCGGGAGCCGGACTTGGCTGGTCCGATGGCTTTCCACTGAGCCTGGAAGGTGCGGCGCCTTCTCTGTTCAACGTAAATGCACAATCGGCGCTGCTCAATCCGGCGCTGAAAGATTTCATTCGCGCCACGCAATCCGACGTCAAGGTCAGCGCGTTGCTCACGAAAGATCAGCGCAATCAGACCATTCAGGATACGGTTCTCAGCTATGCCGAACTCGAAAAATGGGAGCAGCGTCTCGACCGCTTGCGCGAAATCTTTCCGGACGAGCAGAAAATGGAAGCTGCCGTAGCTGACCGGGTAAAAGAAGGTGTCGATAGCGAAATGGACGAAAGCCGAGCGCGCTTATCGGTAGCCCGGTTGCGTCTTCGGTTAGCAGAGGCTAGCGGAGCCGCCGATGTGCTTCGCGAACATCTTTCCAAACTGACAGGGCTAGCCTCCACTGCCATTGAAATCGAGGCCGACTCGGTGCCGGCTCTGCCCACGCCCAAGGAGGATGAAGGCTCCATCGTAAAGAACAGCCAGACAAACCCAAATGTGGAAGCCGCGGTAGAACACGCACGTGCGCAATATCTGCGGGTGGAAGGAGAACGCCGCTCATTGTGGCCGAGCGTAGACTTTGCTGCCCAGTATGCTCTCCTCGCCAGCTACAACAACTACGAAAGTTATTACCTGCACTTCCAGCCGAACAATGCGACCGTGGGCGTATCCATTCACCTGCCATTCCTGAATCTCGCACAGCACGCCAAAATCCAGGAAGCGGAGTCGGACGCCATGAAAGCGAAGAAACAGGCTGAGGTAGCCCGCAACCAGGCCTCGGAAGAAACTCTGCGCTTGCAGCGTGCCGTGACGCAGATGCAGGCCGCGCGTGACGTGGCGGAGTTGGAGTACGAAATCGCGCAGAAGAATGTGGAAGCCGTCGAAACCCGAATGAAAGATGGTTCGGCAAATTTGCACGATCTGGATAACGCGCACAGTCAATCGAGCGAAAAATTAATTGCGTTGCAGGATGTCACCTTCGAACTGGAACGAAATCAGGTGGAACTGCTGCGGTCTACTGGAGATCTCGAGGCTTGGGCTCTGGGAACAAAATAGAGTGTATCTGTGACCAAATCGTTGCCGGCTGACTCTTTCGCGCCGTTCACTGCATCAAACCCTATGTTTAACGACGAACCTGCATAAACACTGCTTTTGGGCCACGTTAGCGGCAGTGGAATGGTAAAATAAATCTTCACCCACTTATGCCTTTAAAAACCTTATTTTTGAACCCACCCTCATTCGAAAACTTTGACGGCGGCGCCGGTTCGCGTTGGCCCGCCACCCGCGAAATCGAGAGTTACTGGTATCCTGTGTGGCTGGCTTATCCGGCGGGGATGCTGGAAGGTGCGCGGTTGCTGGATGCGCCGCCGCACTATATTTCGGCGGAACAGACCATTCAGATCGCCAAAGATTACGAGTTTCTAGTGCTGTTTACCAGCACGCCGGGATTTCCCGGGGACATTGGACTGGCGCGCGAAATCAAGGCCGCAAATCCAAAGATCAAGATCGCTTTTGTGGGGCCGCACGTGACCGTGCTGCCGGAGAAATCTTTGCGCGAATGTCCGGCGCTGGATTTCGTTGCGCGCAAAGAATTTGACTATGCCGTGGTCGATTACGCCAAAGGAAAGCCGCTGGAAGAGATTGCGGGCATTTCTTTCTTGAAGGACGGGAAAGTCGTCCACAATCCGGATGCGCCGCAGATTCAGGATCTGGATGCGCTTCCGCACGTCACGGATGTTTATAAACGGGATCTGGATGTTACGCGTTATAACGTTCCCTTCCTGCTGAATCCTTACGTTTCGCTCTATACGACGCGGGGCTGCCCGGCGCAATGTACCTTCTGCTTATGGCCGCAGACGTTGAGCGGGCATCCGTGGCGCAAACGGTCCACCGACGACGTGGCGGCGGAGATGGCGAAGGTGAAGGCGTATTGGCCCGAGGTAAAGGAGTTTTTCTTCGATGACGACACGTTCAACATCCAGAAAGCGCGGACGATTGAGTTGTGCGCGAAACTGAAGCCGCTGGGCCTGACGTGGTCTTGCACATCACGGGTTACGACTGACTTCGAAACGCTGAAGGCGATGAAGGAAGCGGGATGCCGCCTGCTGATTGTAGGTTATGAATCCGGCGACCAGCAGATTCTGAAAAACATCAAGAAGGGCGCGACCATCGAGCGGGCACGGCAGTTCACCAAGGACTGTCACAAGCTGGGGCTGGTGGTTCACGGCGACTTCATCATGGGATTGCCGGGCGAGACCCGCGAGACCATCAACAACACCATCGCGTTCGCCAAGGAGCTTGATGTGGAAACTATTCAAGTTTCGGTGGCGCATGCTTATCCGGGGACAGAGCTTTATGATTACGCGGTGAAGAATGGATTCATCGTAGGTGACAACAAAATGGTGGATGAAGGCGGACACCAACTGGCGCACATTGAGTATCCCGGCTTGCCGGCGGATGAGATTCTTTCCGCGGTGCATCGTTTCTACGACGAGTATTATTTCCGGCCGAAGGCGGTTTTCCGTATTTTGAAAAAGGCTGCATTCGACAGCAATGACCGCAAGCGGCTTTACAAGGAAGCGAAGACTTTCATGAAGCTGCGCTCGGCGCGCAATAAGATGGTGAAGAAGCACAGCGACGACGCGGCGGCGGAACTCGTCAAGGCTTGATTGTATAAATTGCTGCTTGTTGATTTGTGATTGTTGATTACTTAGCCACCATGGTTGACGGCATAAATCAACATTCAAGGAATCGGCAACCCGCGATTTCCGAACGCATATCCCCCGCAGCGCAAAACGCCGCTCGGCTCGAATGACGATCGAAACCCGCTACCGTCTAAACTCCCAGTGAACTTTCGCAAGTATCTTGTGCTGGCTGGAGTCACGGTGTTTGCCGCGGCCGGAGACTCCATGCTCTCGCATGGGATGAAACAGGCCGGAAATATCTCACTTAGCCATCTGCAAAGCGTTATCCTCGCTATCCTCAATCCCTGGGTTGCAATTGGAATTCTGTTGCTGCTGGCCTTTTTTGCCACCTACATGACTGCGCTCTCGTGGGCCGACCTGACTTATGTGCTGCCGGCGACTTCGCTTGGTTACGTACTGCTGGCGCTGGTTGCGAGGTTCGTTTTGCATGAACACGTGAGTCCGTTGCGCTGGCTGGGAATCGCGTTCATTACCGGCGGAGTGGGATTTATTGCCGGAGGGCCGGAGCTGACGCAGCATCCTTCTGGCGAAACTCGAGCGGAAGAAGACGCCGCGGTGAGTGGAGTTAAGCGATGAGCGCGGTCAGCGAAACGTGCAGAACGATAACTAAGTTCGGTGACGCGATATGAAGGGTATTTATACCTGGAGCGCGATTCTCGCGATTGTGTTTGCGTCGGTAGTGGGTGATGTGCTGCTGGCGCGGGCCATGAAGCAGGTGGGAGACGTGGGAGCTTTGCGACGGCGATTGGGTCTGCTCGCGGTGATACGGCGAACCATTGGGAATCCTTACTTTCTGATCGGAGTGGCGGCTATGGCCGTCGCGTTCTTCAGCTTGTTGTTCGCGCTATCGTGGGGAGACGTGAGCCTGGTGGCTCCGGCGGCCGCTTCCCTCACCTTCATCGGCAATGCCGTGGCCGCGAAAATCTTCTTGCACGAGCGAGTGGACCGACGCAGGTGGATTGCTGCGGGTCTGGTCGCGGCGGGCGTGGCGCTGCTGGCGGGATAAAGCGTCGCGGATATTGACCTGAATCACACCTAAATAACGGAAGATGGGCAGGAGTTTCGCACGCTGCCGACTTCCTTTCCTCTTAAAGATCCTGCGCGACTGGTGCCACTCGACCCGGATTTTCGCAGCCTCCGGTTACCTGAGCTAACCTGCAAGATCGTGGAACAGATTGCACACAGTGGGTCGAAAAGTTGCACTTCTACGAAGCATGGTGAACGAACAGTTGGGTCAACGCTCCCGCAGCATAAGAATCCGTAACAGAGGCTGCAGGTCGCTTCAGGTGCCTTGCTAAGTGCAAGGTCAGCTGCGGGAAAGACCTACATTGCACCGGGCCTTCAGATGATGTATCCGAGGAAAGCAACCGTAGATCAGTTTTTGTCACCGAACCTTTGCCTTGAGCTAAGCCCCTTGCCTGAAGGTATGGCAGGAGGAATGCTCATATTCGGGTAGGCGTAGGCT
>JBAVUV010000533.1:0-5492 GCA_049696955.1 Candidatus Sulfotelmatobacter sp.
CGCACGTACCGGTATTTTCAGGGACAACCGCTCTATCCTTTCGGTTATGGACTCAGTTACTCAAAATTTGAATACACCAACTTGAAGCTCTCCGGCGCCACACTGAAAGCCGGCGATTTTCTTACCGCGGATGCGGATGTGCACAACACAGGCCCGAGAGATGGCGATGAAGTCGTCGAACTATATGTGAGTTTTCCCCACTCTCCGACTGCTCCGCTTCGCGCTCTACGCGGCTTCACGCGAATCCACGTGGGTGCAGGCGACACGGAGCACGTCCACTTTGTTCTGGACGCGCGCGACCTGAGCGAGGTAGATGACAACGGAGATCGAATCGTTACCGCAGGCGCCTACCGCATCACCGTTGGGGGTGGACAGCCGGGAACCGCTGCGCCACAAGCAGAAGCGGAATTTAAGATCAAAGGCAAACGAACATTACCGGACTAAGAGACATCATCATTCTTTCGACTCTGGCCTGCGCTGGAGCGTAGTTGCGGCATCCGGTTTGACGGTATGCGGTTAAGACACTGGGGAACAGCGTACGTAGTTTCCGTCGGATTGTTATCGACACTTTTGTGTGCGCAGAATCCCAATCTCTCAGATGGACCAAAGACGGTAACGCCGAAGACTGGGGCAAAGAAAGCGTTACAACCAAAGCTCCCTGCCGATCATGCAACCGGCGCCAGTCCCATCCATTTCGCGTACCAGCCGATTCCTTTCGAACTCGACAGCGACGAAACCCCGGAACGCCACGCACCCGAAACCATGGCGGGAGGTGTGGCCATCTTCGATTACAACAACGACGGTAAGCTCGACATATTTTTTACCAATGGAGCCGACATCAATACTCTGCACAAGTCGTCGCCAAAATATTCCAATCACCTCTTCGAGAATGATGGCCACGGGCACTTCACCGACGTCACCTCCAAGGCCGGCCTCGCCGGCAGCGGCTACGACATCGGAGTCGCGGTTGCCGACTATGACAACGATGGCTACGAAGATATTTTTGTCGCCGGTGTGTACAAGAACACGCTCTATCACAATAACGGAGATGGTACGTTCACCGATGTCACCGCCAAAGCCGGGCTGAATCGGCCCGATCCTGAATATGGGCCGCTGTGGTCCGTCGGCGCGGTGTGGCTCGACGTGAACAATGACGGTCTGCTGGATCTCTTCGTCATCAATTACATGAAGTGGGATATCAAGCACGAACCCTCGTGCCCCATCGACGGCCATCCTGACTACTGCAATCCAAAGATGTACAAGCCAACTCCCAACCAGCTTTTCATCAACAACGGAGACGGTACTTTCACCGATGCGTCCGCGAAATGGGGCTTGCGCGCGCATCCCGGGAAAGGCATGGCAGGCGCGACCGCCGATTTTGATCTCGACGGCAAAATGGACGTCTTCGTTGCCAACGATAAAGAGTTCAATTGGTTCTTCCGCAACAAGGGAACGTCGTTTGATGAGGTCGGATTCGACGTGAACGTAGCTTTACGTGAAGACGGAGTATTCATTTCCGGGATGGGCGTCGATTTCCGCGACCTTGATAACGACGGATATCCCGATATTGTAATGGTTGCTCTCGACAACGAAACCTTCCCTCTCTATCGCAACACTGGCAAAGGAACCTTCGACGAAGTGACGGAAGAAAGCGGCATGACCATGCTGAGCCTGCCCATGGGCGGCTATTCGCCAACCATTGCCGACTTTGATAACGATGGCTGGAAAGATATCTTCGTTTCCCGCGGCCATGTTCAATCCCTGCTGTCGGCGCCTCGCATCGCGGTTGAGCAGCCGAACACAGTCTTCCGCAATTTGGGTGGCATGAAGTTTGCCGCTTTTACGGCCGAAGCCGGACTCACTTCGCTTCCTCCCGCGCGGCATCGTGGATCCGCCATCGGCGATCTGAATGGAGACGGTCGTGTCGATGTGGTTGTAACCGCACTAAAGGCGCCTGCCGAAATTTGGATGAATGACAGCCCGGGTAGCAATCATTGGCTGGAGATCAAGCTCCAGGGAACGCAGAGCAACCGCGATGGAATCGGAGCGCGCATTCAAGTTGTGACCAAAAACGGCACGCAGTACGATCACAAATCTACGGCTGCCGGCTACGCGTCGTCGAGCGCGGGCCCGATTCATTTTGGATTGGGGCCAAACACTTCAGTCGATCTCATCGAAATCCGATGGCCGTCGGGCACGGTCCAGCAGTTGCGGGACGTCGCGGCCGATCAGATCCTGCCAGTTAAAGAATCAGCGCCATCCGGCAAATTCTAATCGGCGAACACGGGCAGAGCCCGGAGGCAGAACTCTTGAACAGAAAATTTACACACCGAACTATCGCTGCTGCGCCCCCACCCGGCCGATTCTCGTAGCAGTCGGGGTCGCATACTCACGCACCCCACTTCCGTTCATGTCGTCCTGCATGTGGCGACGGCGAACGTGGAGGGCAAAGGCCTGGATGAGGTTCGTCGCAAACCCCTCGGTTCCAAACTCGTGCCCACACATCGAGCAGCGCGGATTTCCTCGCTCGAAAATATCGATTCGCAGCGTTGCCTCGCTTTTCAGCATGCCCCCATTGTGCCACAATATTCGCCATACGTGTACGTTAACGATTTGGTCGCCGGCGCAAAAGAACTTGAACCCAACCATTCATTTTGTGTTTGTCCTGGTATGCGCCTTATTCACCGCTGCAACCTGTCACGCAGAAACCGGCCAGGATGCGTGGCTTCGTTATGCGCGATTGCAACCGGCCGCCGCCGAGCGCTACCTTACACTCCCTGCGAGTGTTCTTTCGCTCGACCGCACAATCGTACTAAACACCTCTCAAGCGGAACTCGTGCGAGGTGTGAAGGGCATGCTGGGGAGGACTCTTCGAATTGCCTCGGGGTTGCCAACCGAGAGCGCCATCGTAATCGGCACCACCCAGAAACTTCGAAGTATTGCCCCGTCTCTACAAATAATCCAAGGCTTGCATGGAGATGCATTTTGGTTGACCACGGGAGAAGTCCGCGGCTTCCGCTGCATGATCATCACCGCGGCCACTGACCGCGGCGTGCTCTACGGAGTCTTCGCTTTTCTTAACCGGATCGCAAGGCAGGAGAATGTTTTCCAACTGAACGAATTGCAGCAACCCTCAGCCCCCATCCGCTGGGCCAATCAGTGGGACAACCTCGATGGCACGATTGAACGCGGATACGCTGGACGCTCCATCTTCTTCGAGAACGGCAGCGTTCGGGCCGATCTCACGCGGGTTTCTGAATACGCGCGCCTGCTCGCCTCGGTCGGGATCAACGGCTGCAGCGTGAATAATGTCAATGCCGACCCGCACATCCTCGATCCCGAGTTCATTCCGCAGCTCGCGCGCATCGCGGAGGCCTTTCGTCCCTGGGGAGTTCAACTCGGAATCGCCGCCGACCTGAGCTTGCCCAAAACTTCCGGTGCTCTCGATACTTTCGATCCCCTGGATCTTCGCGTCGCAAATTGGTGGCAGAAAGAGTTCGACGAAGTCTATCGCGCCATCCCGGATTTCGGCGGCGTTGTCGTTAAAGCAGACTCGGAAGGACGCCTGGGTCCTTCGCTCTACGGACGTACTCCGGCGGACGCGGCCGATGTGATCGCCCGCGCCCTCAAGCCACACGGCGGAATCGTTTTCTACCGCGCCTTTGTTTATAACCACCATCTCGACTGGACCAATCTGAAAAATGACCGGGCGAAAGCTGCATACGACGTCTTTCACCCGCTGGACGGCAAGTTTGATGACAACGTGATCATTCAGATTAAATATGGACCTATCGACTTTCAGGTGCGCGAACCGGCGTCCCCCTTGTTTGGCGGCCTTCCCCAAACGAATGCCGGAATCGAGTTGCAGATCACGCAGGAGTACACCGGCCAACAGCGGCATACTTGTTTTCTCGTCCCCATGTGGAAAGAGATCCTTGACTTTGACCTGCGGGTCAACGGCCGCTCGACCGCGGTAAAACAAATTATTGCCGGCGAAAGCTTCCATCGCCCCACTGGCGGATACATTGGCGTCGTGAACGTCGGTCTCGATCAGGACTGGCTGGGCAATCACTTGGCGATGGCCAACCTCTACGGATTCGGAAGGTTCGCATGGAATCCCAATCTCACGGCAGAAGCCATCATCAACGAATGGACCAAACTCACCTTCGGCAACGATCCCGTCGTGGTGCAAACAATTCGCGCATCCAACTGACTTCGTGGAAGGCCTATGAGAGCTACACCGGCATGCTCGGTTTGCAAACGCTCACCAACATCCTGGGCAGTCACTACGGTCCTGCACCCGAATCGCAGGAGCGCAACGGCTGGGGCCAATGGATTCGCGCCGACGCCCGCGGAGTCGGTGTAGATCGAACCGTGGCCACCGGCACTGGCTTCGTCGGACAATATTCCCCCGAGGTGCGGAAGATTTATGAATCGCTCGCGAACACGCCCGACAACTTAATCTTGTTCTTTCATCACCTGCCCTATACATACAAGCTGCATTCCGGAAAAACGGTAATCCAGACGATTTACGATTCGCATTACGCTGGCGCCGAGAAAGCGAAACAGTTCGTCTGGCAATGGAAGTCTCTCCACCGCCATATCGATGACGATCGCTTCCACGATGTGCTCGCTCAACTCACGTATCAGTCCGGCCACGCGATCGTTTGGCGCGACGCGATCAACGACTGGTTCCACCGGATCTCCGGCATCCCGGATGCGAAGGGTCGGGTTGGAAACCATCCCCACCGGATCGAGGCTGAGTCCATGGAACTCCAGGGCTACACCCCCTTCGACGTCACTCCGTGGGAAGACGCCTCCGGCGGACGGGCCGTAGTCTGCGTTCGGACCGCACAATGCACAGCAAAGTATCGCTTTGCGGGTGCGAAGGGCTGGTACACCCTTGATGTTGAGTACTTCGACCAGAACAACGGTGTGTCGAAATATGAGGTCTTTGTGGGAGATCGGTTAGTCGACGAGTGGCTTGCCAGTTCCTCGCTACCTGCAACAGTACCCAACGGTGACTCGTCCACTCGGCGCCACGTTACCGGCTTGGCATTGCGTCCGGGCGACATATTGCGGATCGAGGGCTTTCCCGCCGCCGCGGAAGCAGCCCCGCTCGATTACTTGGAAATTTATCCCGAAGAGACCCCTCCCTAGAAAACCGGATGTTGCTTTTTTCTCATCGTGATTCCTAATTGTTTACAACAGGGTTTCCAAGCGGAATGGAATCAGGCGTCTTCCCTCCTGAGAGGATCCAGTGACTTCCTGGAATCACACGAGCACTACGGGTCGCATCGACATGCAGTAAACAGGCGCTGCTACAGAGCAAGTTGCGCCCGGTTGCAAACCCGGACGCTACTTGCCGTTGCCTATTGTCGTTTCGGCTATGTTGCCGCGGATTCCGAGCAGTTCATGCCACGAGCTTGGTCCCTCGCTGCCCGCGGCGTAGTTGGGAAAGCCCGGTCGTGGCAAATGCGCCCACGCTTCTT
>JBAVUV010000534.1:0-1820 GCA_049696955.1 Candidatus Sulfotelmatobacter sp.
GGCGGTGCCTACGCTGGCGGAGCGGCAGGGAGACTTCAGCGACGTTTGTCCCAATCCTTACGATCCGCAGGATGCGAAGAAGCTGAGAAACACAACCGGAAATCCAGGCGGCCCATTCCTCTTCCCGATTGCCTCGTTTCCGGATTGCCCCGGCGTGCCCAGCTCTGTGCAAACGCCGGGCTATCGAACCCTCTTCGAAAACGAAAATAACGGCACTTTCAATTACAACACCATTGTCGGCGGCACCGGTGGCAGTACGCCAACCAAAGCCGGCCTTGATCCCAGCGCTTTGGCCATCCTGAATTCGCATCTCATACCGTTGCCTAACTCATTTACGGGATGCAACTCGAGCCTGGTGGGACAAGTTGACCACACCACGCTGCAGCCGATCATGCCCTGCTACGATGCGGTGATTTCCGAGCCGACACACTGGCGCGAGGAACTGTTTCGCATTGACCACCACTTCACCCCCAGGCTGCTGGGAACGTTCCATTACATTCATGATTCGTGGAACACGATTACGCCCACGCCGAACTGGGGCACGGTGAAAAACACATTTCCCACGGTGCAGAATAAATTTGTCGGACCGGGAATTGACATGATGGTGCGTCTAACGCAGACCATCACGCCTTCGTTATTGAACGAGACAGTCTTCAGCTATACGGACGCGCACATCACGCTGGCGGATGTGAATGGGCCGGGCGGAGCCAACTTTAAGCGGCCCGCTGGATTGGGCAAGGCCGCCGATGTGGGCACTTGTACCGGCGCCACCGGAGTTCCGCAATGCCCGATGGGCTACTTCTTCAATAACGGTTTTGGCGACAAGGTACCTGGAATTGTGCTGACCGGAAACAATGAAGAGTATGGCGGCGCGGGCTTCACTGTCGATCCTTCTTATATGCCCTGGGAGCATACCAATCCCACTTTCAATTTTCGCGATGATTTAAGCAAAGTAAAAGGGAAGCATACTTTGCAGTTTGGCGTGCAGTATGTGCTGGCGCAGAAGAACGAAACCAACGGAGCGTTGGGAGCGGCGACCGGAGATGTGCAGGGATTGCTAACCTTCAGCAACGTAAACGGAGGCGAATTCAGCACGGGAAACGCCTTCGCCAACCTCCTTTATAACGAAGGCTATGAGAATTCGGGAGGCGGGCTGAATATTCTCGGGGGTGGCAACGCCATTCGCAGCTATACGCAGGATAGCGCGCAGCTCCGGTATTACAACCGCTATCAGATCGGCGAACCTTTTTTCCAGGACGACTGGAGAGTGAGTACCCGCTTAACCGTAAACCTTGGATTGCGCGTGAGCTTGTTCGGGAATTATCACGAAAAATATCTTCGCGCCTTCAATTGGGAGCCGCAAGCTTTCAGCCAAACGCTGGCATCGCAGATCCAAGTTGACCCTTACACCGGGCAGCTCATCAGTTTGCCGGGCACAAAGCCAGTACCGCTGGACCTGACCAATCTGGACCCGCGCATCACCAACGGAATTGTCGAATGCGGCCCGAACGCGGTACCGGAAGGTTGCGTCAACAGCCATGTATTTAACCCGGCGCCGAGGGTTGGTTTCGCGTGGGATCCGCAGGGCAACGGGAAGACTTCCGTGCGCGCGGGCTATGGAATCTTTTTCGAACACGGCACCGGCGATGAAGCCAATACAGGATCTCTGGAAGCGAGCGCTCCAGATGTTTTGAGTGTTACGCAGCCATTTCCGGCGGGGTATGCGTGCATCGGAGATTTCGGGACGGCCTGCAACATATCCGGGAACGGAAAAGCAATTCTACCGGGAGCATTTCCCATCAATGTCACTTCCATTCCAG
>JBAVUV010000535.1:0-3666 GCA_049696955.1 Candidatus Sulfotelmatobacter sp.
GCTCGCTACTGATCCAGAAAGGGGCTTCGATTGTGTACGTGAAAGAACAGATGGGGCACAGTTCGATTCAGGTCACTGTGGACGTTTACGGGCACCTGATCCCCGGAGCAAACGTGTCGTTTGTGGATCGGCTGGACGAAGTACCGAAGCAGGAAGAAAAAACAACTCCGCAACAAAATGCAACCCAGGCGCAACTGCCAAAAGAGAGCGAAACCGAGATTCCCTCGGAAGTTATTGATTTGATTGGTGGCGGCGCGTGGACTCGAACCACGGACCTACGGATTATGAGACCGTCGCTCTAGCCACCTGAGCTACGCCGCCATTCGCTTGGGGAAACGCAACGAGAGTGACTAGTCGCATCCGAGCGAAATCTCGCTGCATGGGGGCGAAGAACCGGAGCGTTTCTGCGCGCCCAATTGTTTATTCTAAGAGCGCTTGCAAAAAGGTGTCAAACGCGCCACGCGTCCGCCCATTCGCCGAATCGATACTTGCCAGTCGCGCAGCAAAGCTGGAAACTGCTCCTGATGAACGCCGTTGCCATTATTCCGGCTCGCTTGGCCTCGACCCGTTTACCACGAAAAATGCTGCGCGAGCTTTCCGGGAAGCCGTTGATCGGCTGGGTATACGAGGCAGTCCGATCGTCGCCGTTGCTCTCCGACGTGATTGTTGCTACCGATTCAGAAGTCATTCTGCAGGCCTGCCGCGGATATGGCTGGAAAGCGGAAATGACTTCGGCCTCGCACCGGAGTGGCACGGAGCGCGTGCAGGAAATATCCAATTCCCTGGCGGCGGATATTTATGTCAACGTGCAAGGGGACGAACCCCTGGTGCGACCGGAGCAAATTGCCACACTGCTGGATGTGATGAAAGAACAATCGGTCGAAGTGGGGACGGTGAAGACCGCTTGCCCGCCTGAAGATGTTCAAAATCCAAATGCGGTGAAAGTAGTGACTGCCAGCAATGGGCGCGCGCTCTATTTCTCGCGCGCCACCATTCCATTCGATCGCGACCGCAGTAAGCCACGTTATTTCAAACACCTCGGCCTGTACGCATACCGAAAGCCCGCACTCGATTGGTTTGTGACGCAGCCGGAATCGATGCTGGAAAAAAGTGAGCGGCTAGAACAGTTGCGCTTCCTGGAAAACGGAATCTCGATTTTTGTGGGCGAGACGCCTTACGATTCGGTGGGAGTGGATACGGAAGAGGATCTGCAGCGTGTGGCCGAAATTCTGCGCCGGCGTTGACTCCTCTCGAGTGCGTTTATACCTGAGGAGTCGCACCCTGGACGCGCTCCCACTCTTCCGCCGCCGTCACGCGTCGGGAGATGGCAGGGTGAGAGTGGAATAACAATTCGATCCACTTCGAAGGGGTGCGCTCCGCCAGGTTCTGCTGCGCCAACTTGTTCATCGACGAAATGAAGGGAGCCACGCTGGCAATCGATTCGAAAGCGTAGCGGTCGGCCTGCCGTTCATTGAATCGCGAATAAGCATTCAGGGCCGGCATCAGCAAGAGAGAAAGCAGAGTCGCGGTGATAGCCAGCAAAGGCAGGTTCGCAAAATCGGACAGCTCCTCGAACATATGATGATCGACGGCATAGTGCAACACGAAATTTGCGATCCAGAAACCCAGGAAAGTAATTCCGGCTTGGACGAAAATGCTCTTTAAGATATGCCGATGAACATGGTGCCCCAACTCATGCGCCAGGACCGCTTCGATTTCCTCGGGAGCGTAGTTGTCCAGCAGCGTGTCAGCCAGAATGATCCTCCGCGTGCTGCCGAGCCCGGTAAGCGCAGCGTTAGCTTTCTTGCTCTTCTCCGAAAGCTTCCACCGGTATACGCCGCGTACCCGCGTACCCGCGCGCTCGCCCAGTAGCACGAGCCGACGCCGCAGATCTTCATTGTCGAGAGGTTCGAACTTGTAGAAAATGGGAAACAGCACTATTGGCGCCAGCTGGGCCAACAGGATAAACAGGCCCATGAATAACGCCCATGTGATCAGCCACCAGTGTTGTGGCGACTGCCGAATCATGAAATAGAGCAACTCCACTACGATCGCAGCCAGCACCAATCCAACCAGAAAGCTCTTCGCTTCATCCCACAGCCACGATTGAAATTTTTGCGTAGAGAGCTGGAAGCGCCGCTCCAGCCGGAACCCGTAGTAGTCGAGACCGAAGCCCAACGCCTTGCTGATTACGAGCAAGAAGAATAAGTACAAAAACACTGCGAGCGTGTAATTCTGGAACCCCCGCCGTAAGGCGACATCGCGCAACCAGCCCGACCATCCTGTAAGTAGAAGGACAACGAGGAATGCAGCGCCGATGACAAAATCGGCAATCCCCAGCCAGCGATGGATCCTGTTGTAACGGCGCGCCTCAGGCGAGTCAACGGGATCGGAAGACGGATTTCCGGCAAAGGCCATGGCTAGTTAGAAGTATTACATTATCGGCGCAAGAAATGTCGCGGCTTTGACCCCAACGATGCTGCTAGCTGCTTCGAACAAAACTCTCCGCGGCTGTCAGGATCTCGGCCACCAGGTCCGGCGATGCCGCCTCCGCGTAAGCGCGTAGCAGTGGCTCTGTTCCCGAAGCACGGAAAAGGATCCAAGCCTCCGCTCCGTTACCGTTTGTCGGCGCGTCGAGAAAAAACTTGACGCCGTCAAGATTCTCTTTCTTGATCACCCGATAGCGCCCCAGAGTCCGCGTGCCTTCGCCTCGCGCCCGCTGAATCGCGCCCTGTTTAATTTCATCGGGTATGTGTAAATCACGCCTGCCGTAATGGTGCGGACCAAACTCGCGTTGCAAATCCGCGACCAACTGGCCCAAAGGCTTTCCCTCCTCTGCCATTACGTTGGTCAGCAGCAGGCTGTTCAGGACTCCATCGCGTTCCGGCAGAAAGCGCGAGTAGCCAATGCCGCCAGATTCTTCCCCCCCGATCAGAATGTCGTGTTCCATCATTAGATCGGCCGTGTATTTAAATCCGATCTGGGTTTCGTAAAGTTTGCGGCCGTGTTTGGCGGCAATGCGATCGAGCATGCGCGTGGTATTGAAGGCGCGCACCACGTCTCCGGACCATTTCTTGCGCTCCAGCAGCCAGCGCAACAAAACACAGAAAATTTTGTGGGAATCGACAAAGCTGCCATCTTCGGCGACGGCGCCGATGCGATCGGCGTCGCCGTCCGTGGCTAGTCCAGCGTCACACTTCTCGCGGAGCACAGTTTCCTGCAGGAGAGCGACGTGTGGTTCTATGGGCTCGGGATTGATGCCGGGGAAGAGCGGATTCACTTCTTGCCGGATGGAAACGTGCTGAACTCCGCGTTCACTAAATATTCCTGCGAGAATACCGCGACCGGATCCGTACATGGAATCAATGGCGATCTTGAATTTGGCTCTACCGATGAGATCCAGGTCAGCAAAACGGCAAACAGCTGCGACGTATGGAGCCTTGAGATCAACTTCTTCGATAGCCGCATTCGCTCCCCTCGGCATTGCTTCAGCTCGCAATTCGTCTTCGACTTTCGTCATGATGGCCGGTGTAGCAGATCCGCCAAAATTCCCTTTGAACTTCACCCCATTCCAGTTCCAGGGATTGTGGCTGGAAGTAATCATCACTCCGCCAGCCGCGCCGCCTTGTTTCACGGCGTAGGAGACAGCCGGGGTTGGTGTGTAGT
>JBAVUV010000536.1:0-1861 GCA_049696955.1 Candidatus Sulfotelmatobacter sp.
CCCATGCCCCGGTTGATTCGGCAGGATGGCTTGCGGCGCCGGCGGCCTGTAGCCCAGCGCCGAGTGCGGCCGTTCCGTGTTGTATTCCACGCGCCACCTCTCCGTCAGAATCTGTGCCTCCTTCAGCGAGTAAAAGATCTCGCCGTTCAAGAACTCATCGCGCAGTTTCCCGTTGAAGCTCTCACAGTACCCGTTCTCCCACGGACTCCCCGGCTCGATGTATAACGTCTTCGTGCCCACTGTGCCCAGCCACTTCCGCAGCTCCTCGGCAATGAACTCGGGCCCATTGTCCGAACGAATGTGCTCTGGGATCCCGCGCACCAACATCACATCCGCCAACGTCTCGATCACCTGTAAACTTCCCAGGCGCCGCGCGACTCGCAGCGCCAGGCACTCCCGGGTGTACTCGTCGATCACCACCAGGATGCGCAGCGCCCGCCCATCGTGCGTCATCGCCTTCACAAAATCGTAGCTCCACACATGATTCGCCCGCTCCGGCCGCAACCGCACGCACGAACCATCCCCCAGCCACAACCGCCCTCGCGGTCGCTGTTTCTGCGGTACTTTTAGCCCTTCGCGTCGCCAGATCCGCTGCACTCGATCCTTTCCCACCGGCCACCCCGCACTCTGCAACCGCGCCGTGATGCGCCGGTAGCCGTAGCGCCCATACTTCGCAGCCAGGGCCAGGATCGCCTGCGTCAGCTGATCTTCGTCCGTGCGCCGCAACGGCAGATAGCGTTGTGTTCCTCGCCATTGCCTCACCACTCGGCACGCCCGCCGCTCACTCACTTCATACTCCTCGCGGGCATGCTCTACGGCGCACCGACGTCGCTCCGGGCTTAGAAGTTTCCCTCCGCAATATCCTTCAGGATCTGTTTGTCCAACGACAGATCCGCGACCAGCCGTTTCAACTTGCCGTTCTCCTTCTCCAGTTCCTTCAGGCGTTTCGCCTGGTCCATCTTCAGCCCGCCATATTCCTTTCGCCAGCGGTAGAACGTCTGGATTGTGATCTCGGCTTCCTTGCAGGCTTGTGGGGTGGTTTTTCCGTTCGCGATGCCGACTTCAATCTGTCGCAGCATCGTCACGATTTGCTCTGGCTTGTACCTCTTGATGGGCATGACCCGCTTTTCCTCCAAGTGGATTCTCTCTCATTCCACCTGGTACAAAAATCGCCGGTCACGTCACCGGAATGCCGTATATTCGTGAAACCGCTGTAAAAGCAATGAGGCGCAAATGAAAGCATGTCTAAGGCACGGCTTCCCGATCACCGCCTGCATTCTACTGCTGTTCGCCATCGCGTCAGCTCAGGAAACTCCCAAGCCGGACAGCGCCGCGAGCGTAACGATCGTCACCGCGGGGGATATCTCGATCACCAAAGCCGCGGACGGAAAGACCGCCGTGGTCATCAACTTCGTTCCCGGCAAAGCGATATCGGGCGACACGCGCATAACGATTTCAGGCCCGTATTCGCTCGATGTGAACGGAGGCGTGAAGGAAGTGAAGGGCCCGCAGGGGGTCGAGCTTCACGTGCTGAGTCACGAAGAATTACGACTCGAAGCTCCAGAGATTGCTACCTGGGAGAATGCCCACAAATTTACCGAATACTCCGCCTGTGGCAAGATTCCCGCCTTCCGCGGATGCGGGCATCCAGTTTGCGATCAGTTTGGCCATCCGAAGGATCAGTGCCGGTATAACAGCGAGTCGGGCTGCGCGTGCGTTGCGCCTGGCGGAGGGCCGTGCTCGGAGACGGCGAGGAGAAAAAAGCAGAGCCGTACCGAACTTGCGAAGGACTAGGTTGTGATTACCTTTGTTTGTCCTGGATCGTGCCATGTGGATGTTCTCGTAGAAGCGGACTGTATCC
>JBAVUV010000537.1:0-4411 GCA_049696955.1 Candidatus Sulfotelmatobacter sp.
AAACGAAACAGATTCTGGGGGCTGCAATTCTTGGAGTCGGAGGGGATGAGGTGATTCACGTTCTGCTGGACATCATGTATGCGAAGGCGCCGTACACGGTCATCCAGCGCGCTATGCATATTCATCCGACGGTTGCGGAATATCTGCCGACCGTCCTCGGCAAACTGGAGCCGTTTGCGTAGACGGGTGGAACAAGAAAAGACATAGCGCGAGCCGCGGGGTGAGAAAGATTGAATTTTGGTGGGAACGATCCGGTTTCGAACCTTTAAAACGAAAGGTGATTTATGTCAGTCAAGAGAACAGCAATCATAACCGGAGCATCGGGGGGAATTGGCGCGGGTTTAGTCGAAGGGTTTCTGAGAGAAGGTTATAACGTCGTCGCAACGTCTCGTCACGCCAATCGAGAGTTGACAACTTCAGGCAACCTGGTCGCCCTCGATGGCGATATCGGCAAGCAGCAAACCGCTGCTGACGCTGTTGAAGCGGCAATCAACAATTTCGGAACCGTCGACGTTTTGGTGAATAACGCCGGCATCTTCTTAACCAAGCCTTTTACTGAGTTCACGACCGAGGACTTCGACGCCCTAGTTTCGGTTAATCTGCTCGGATTCTTCTACATCACTCAGCTAACTGTAAAAGAGATGCTGAAACAAAAATCAGGATGCGTTGTGAGCATCACTGCGGCGCTTGCCGATCGGCCAATCGCGGGTGAAAATGGCTCGATTTCGATGATTACGAAGGGTGGATTGAATTCAGCAACCCAGAATCTCGCAATCGAATATGCAAAAGACGGCATCCGCTTCAATGCCGTGGCCCCCGGCGTTGTGGATACACAGATGCACCGGAATGATGCCAAAGACTCCACGCCACAGCCGGCGATGAAAAAGGCGACGGTGAAAGATGTTGTCGATGCCGTTCTTTACCTGGCACAGGCAGGTCATGTGAGCGGAGAGATTCTTCACGTGGATGGGGCCGCTCCGGCTCGTCGCTGGTGAAAATAATAAGGATGCTAACCACACACTGGATTTCGACGAGGTACGAATGCCCCGATTGCTTTCAGTAAATGTCGGCCTTCCGCGCGACGTGATGTGGAACGGCAAAACTGTCCGAACCGCGGTCTGGAAGTCTCCGGTTACGGGACGGCGAATGGTGCGCAAACTTGATATCGATGGTGATGCGCAAGCCGATCTCGCCGGTCACGGCGGGGAGCAGCGCGCCGTTTTTGTCTACCAAATGGATTCTTACCATTACTGGGAGAACTTTCTGGGCCGCAGTGATTTTACTTTCGGCCAGTTCGGAGAAAACTTCACCGTTGAGGGACTTCTTGATAACGAGGTCTGCATCGGCGATCGCTACCGCATCGGTGGTGCGATATTTGAAGTGACGCAGCCACGCGTGACGTGCTACCGCGTCGGCATTCGCATGAACGAACCTCGCATGCCAGCGTGCTCGTAGCACATCACCGACCGGGATTTTACTTTCGCGTGTTGCAGGAAGGAGAAGTTGGGGCGGGCGATGCAATTGTAAAAATTGCTGACGGTCTTACTGACGGTGCGGAGCGAATCAGCGTGGCCGACACGGACGCCCTCCTGTATTTGCCAGGACATTCTCGTGAGCAACTCGAACGAGCGTTACGGATTCCTGCGCTGAGCAAGGGTTGGAAGAGTTCGTTCCAGGCGATGCTCCAACAGGATTCGAGCTCCAAAACTGCGGCGGGGAATCCGGGACTCGCGAATGAGGAACAACCGCCAGCGTGGCCCGGATTTCGACCGATGCGAGTTACACATATTAATAAGGAGAGCGATAGTGTAACTTCCTTCACCCTGTCGCCAATCGATGGGCAGGCTCTTCCTCTCTTCCAGGCGGGTCAATTTGTGGTCTTGCGGCTGGTCATTGATCTGGACAAGGATCCGGTCAAACCGCCGGTTCTTCGCAGCTATTCGTTGTCCGATCTGCCGGCAGCCGATCATTTCCGCATTAGCGTCAAGAGCGAATTGAACGGGATTGGAAGTTCATTTCTGTGCAACCGTGCGCGAGAAGGCGATCTGTTGGATGTGAGCGCGCCGCGCGGAAGCTTCACTCTGCGTTCCGGCCAAACTCCTGTGGTTCTGCTGAGCGCTGGAGTCGGCGCAACGCCGGTAATGTCGATGCTGCACTCACTCGCCGCTGAAAAATCGCGACGAGAGATCTGGTGGATCTATGGAGCGCGTAATCGCGCCGAACATCCGTTTGCAGATGAATCGCGTTCCTTGCTGGAACAGCTGTCTCGCGGACGACGATACATTGTGTACAGCAAGCCCACTACCATCGACCGAGTCGGGACAGACTTCGATGCTCCCGGGCACATCGACACAGCGTTGCTGGAGAGAATCGGAGTGCCGCAAAGTAGTGACTTCTATCTTTGCGGGCCGCCTTCATTTTTGCAGAACATGCGCGATGGGCTGCGAAACTGGGGTGTGCTCGCCGGAAATGTGCACACGGAAATCTTCGGTTCTCTCGAGGCTATCACCCCTGGTATGGCGCAGGTTGTTCACACTCCTCATCTACCACAAGGGCCGCCCGGATCTGGCCCCCCAGTCTCATTCGCGCGCAGCGGGATCACCGCCGCTTGGGATCCGAAATTCGCGAGCTTGCTTGAACTGGCGGAAGCGTGCGACGTTCCGGTCAGATGGTCGTGCAGGACTGGAGTCTGCCATACTTGCATGACGGGTCTGATTGCTGGATCAATCACTTACAACCCTGAGCCGCTTGAGAGGCCCGCTCCCGGGAACGTGCTCGTATGCTGTTCCCAGCCAAACGCGGGTGTCACTCTGGATCTTTGAGAGAAGACCCTTAAGAGAAGATCTCTAACAGAAGGTCTTTAAGACAAACGAAAGGAGTCCAATCATGCGTTCTGATATCGTGCCCGGCGGCATTTTCCCCAACTACGAACTGCCCGATCACACCGGTACACTGCGCAAGCTTAGCGAGCTACAGGGCGAGGATCCGCTAATCCTCACGCTCGCGCGCGGCCACTATTGCCCAAAGGAGCACCAGCAGCATTTGGAACTCGCCGCGTTCTACCCGAAGATCGCGGTGGCGTACACGCAGATCGCCACGATCGCCACCGACGACCACCATACTCTGCAGGAATTCCGCGCGTCCGTCGGAGCCCAGTGGCCCTTCCTCTCCGACCCCGGCCGAACCGTTCAGAAGGATCTCGACATCGCGGAGTATACCGACCCCGAGAATAATCCGATGATCCCGCATACGCTCGTGCTCAAGCCGGGCCTCGTGATTTACAGCATCTATAACGGCTACTGGTTCTGGGGGCGTCCCTCGGTCGCCGATCTTTGGCACGACCTGCGCGCCGTGACCAGTGAAATCCGCCCAGACTGGGATCTGAGTGCCCCTGGACTCCGCGAGGCATGGAATGCGGGTGACTTCTCGCGTTTCCACGGGTGGAACAAGAAGGCCAGTGTGGAAGATGCCTCGACTGCACGGAACAAATAGCAGACGAACAAAAGCAGCACCCTGAAGGCAGTCAGTTTAATCAAAACCTATAAAGCTCTTGAGAGTAAACGCGCGAATACAAAAGGAGTATGCATATGGCAGCACAGATCCAACCACTGACGAAGCCGCCGAAGACCAAACAGGCAGCGTGGAGCGCACTGGAGTCACATTACAAAACGGTTTCAAAGCTGCATCTGCGGCAGCTTTTTGCGGATGATCCGAAGCGCGGTGAGCGTTTGGCGGTCGAGGCCGTTGGTCTTTACCTGGATTACTCCAAGAACCGCGTCACCGATGAAACGCTACAGCTCCTTCTTCAACTGGCGGAAGAGTCTGGCCTGCGGGCACGAATCGATGCCATGTTCCACGGGGAGAAAATCAACATCACCGAAAAGCGCGCCGTATTGCACGTTGCCCTCCGTGCGCCGCGAGACGAAGCCATCGTCGTCGATGGCGAAAACGTAGTGCCCGGGGTGCATGCCGTGCTCGACCGGATGGCGGATTTTTCCAACCGCGTGCGAAGTGGTGAATGGAAGGGACACACCGGCAAGCGCATTCGTAATGTGATCAACGTGGGCATCGGCGGCTCTGACCTGGGTCCGGTCATGGCCTATGAAGCGTTGAAGTACTACAGCGATCGAGCCATGACGTTCCGCTTCGTTTCTAACGTTGATGGCACCGATTTCGTCGAGGCAGTCCGTGACCTCGATCCTTCCGAAACACTTTTCATCATCTCCTCGAAAACCTTCACAACTCTGGAAACGATGACAAATGCTCACACCGCCCGCGAGTGGTCTCTTGCTGGACTAGGCGGGGACGAAAAGTCGGTGGCGAAGCATTTTGTCGCGGTCTCGACCAATGCGGCCGAGGTTGCGAAATTCGGGATCGATACCGCTAACATGTTCGAGTTCTGGGACTGGGT
>JBAVUV010000538.1:0-16878 GCA_049696955.1 Candidatus Sulfotelmatobacter sp.
TGAAACTCGATGTGCCGCGGGTGCTCGACATACTTCTCCATATAAAGATCGCCGTTGCCGAACGCGCCCGCAGCCTCCGATTGCGCCGCCTTGAATAAACCTGGAAGCTCTTCCTCATTGCGAACGACGCGCATCCCGCGCCCGCCGCCGCCCGCCGATGCCTTCATGATCACCGGAAACCCAACCTGCCGCGCCCACTCAATCGCTTCGCCCTCGGAGGCGATGATTCCATCCGAGCCGGGAAGAATCGGAACACCCGCCCGTTTCATTGCGGAGCGAGCCTTTTCTTTCTCGCCCATCAGCCGCATCACTTCCGGCTGCGGACCGATGAATTTGATCCCGCTGGTGTCGCACACTTCCGCAAAGTTGGCATTCTCCGCCAGCAACCCGTAGCCGGGATGCACCGCATCCACGTTGGCAATCTCCGCCGCGCTGATCACGGCGGGAATGTTCAGATAGCTCAGCGCCAACTGTGGCGGTCCAATGCAGATGGCTTCGTCCGCAAAGCGCACCGGCAAGGAATGGCGGTCCGCTTCGCTGTAAATAGCAACCGTGCGGATGCCCAGTTCCTTGCACGCGCAAATAACCCGCAGTGCAATCTCACCACGGTTCGCAATCAGAATCTTTTTAAACATTGAAATAAAATGTGTGGACCGCGGCTCAAATCAACAATGTGGGGACAGCCGCCCCTTCGACTTCGCTCAGGGCAGGCTCCCGGCTGTCCGCCGGACGCAACCCGGCCTTTTAACCGCGTCTCTTCAGACGCAAGAAAGCGCGCGACGTGCGCGCGCTTCATTTTCGTGACATCTCACTTTTTCGCCCGGATAGCGAATAATTCCTGCCCGTACTCAATCGGCTGGCCGTTGCTTCCCATCTTCTTCACGATTTCGCCGGCCACGTCCGACTCGATCTCATTCAACAACTTCATGGCTTCAACGATGCACAGTACTTGTCCCACTTCCACCGTATCACCAACCTTGACGAAAGGTGGCGCGCCCGGCGAGGGCGCTTCGTAGAACGTCCCAACAATCGGGGACTTCACCGTGTGAAGGTTTTCTTCCGGGACCGGCTCGCTGGGAGCGGCAGGAGGGGCGACGGGAAGAGGCGCAACAGAGCTTTGGCCGGGTTGAGTCACAGGTGCGACCGCGTAGGGCATTTCCGCCCGCTCATGCACCACGGTGTGCTCGCCGGCCCGCTTGATCTTCACTTTGACATCGCCCCGCTCCAGTTCGAACTCGGCGATGTCTTTTTCTATTAAGAACTCAATGAGTTCTTTCAGCTCTTTTTGATTCATTCGTATAAAAGGTAGGACCGTTTGCTGTCCCCGGAACAGCCAGACGTCAGGTCGGACGCCCTGCTCCAATCCTAAAAGACCTAAACCCCCAGGAAATCCTTGCTCGTAGGGGTTAGCACTTCACAAGTCGTTTCGCTTACTGCCACCATGTCCTCAATCCTTACACCCCATTTGCCGGGGAAGTATACTCCCGGCTCAATCGTGATCACCATACCGGGCCGCAATATTTCTTCCTGCCGGGCCGCGATCCGCGGCGGTTCATGAATCTCCAGGCCTACGCCGTGCCCGGTCGAGTGCGTGAAGTACCGACCTAACCCGGCTTTGCGTAATACTTTGCGGGCAGCCTCGTCCACCTCGGCTACGCTAATTCCGGGCCGCACTACCGCAATCGCTGCCTGCTGCGCTTCTCTTACCGATTCGTATGCGACGCGCGCTTCTTTTGGGGCAACACCGGAGGCAGCCCCTACCCATACGGTGCGGGTCTGGTCCGAACAATAACCTCCGAGTATAACACCGAAATCGCACACTACGAATCCGCCGCGCGCGATGACTTGCTCTGAAGCCCGGCCATGCGGCAACGCTGACCTTAGCCCGGAAGCTATTATCGTAGGAAACGACATCTCCTCCGCTCCCGCTCGCCGCGCCGCGTACTCCATCTCCGCCGCCACCTCAGTTTCTCTCACTCCCGGGCGCAATACCTCGAGAGCGCGATCAAACAGCGTTGCCCCCAGCCGCACCGCCGCACGAATCTTGTCTAACTCCTCAGCGTCCTTGACCATACGCGCCCGCTCCACGATCGCGGACGCCTCCCGAAGCCTTCGACCGCGTGGCAGCAGGTCTGCCAGTCGCGTCCTCTCCGCCACTGTCATGTGTTCGGATTCAATCCCGATCGTCCATCCCCTCGATCGTCGCCGGTGCGATCCAATCCACTCAGCCACCGCGCTCAACACCGCCTTCTTGGCGATGACGACTTTCGCGCTCTTCACCTCCTCACGCCCCTGAATGTCATAACGGACATCTGTGAAAAACACGCTGCCAGTTTCCTCGACTAACAAGAATCCGGCGCTGCCGGTAAAGCCACAGAGATATCGGATGTTAGGGAGATGACTGATTAGAAGCGCGTCAAACCGCGTTGTGGCAAGATGCTCCCGCAGTTTCTTCTGGCGAAGGAGGAAATTCATGCCTGCTGAGTTTAACAGGCAGATGCAGGATGTTCTCAGTTCTAAGAGGACTGAGAACTTCTCCAAACACAAAACCGCCGGCCCTGACAGGTTCTTCAGGCCGGCGGCTTTAAATCTTCAACGTAGCGCTGCTATGTCTGACGCTGTTATGTCTGAATGATTCGCGGCGTGATGAAGAAGATCAACTCCTGGTTAGATGTATTCACTTGCGTGTGCTTGAACAAGTTGCCGAGGACCGGAATGTTGCCGAGCAATGGTACCTGAGTGATGTTGATCGAATTCTGCGTCTGGATCACGCCACCGATCACCACCGTGCCACCGTCAGTCACCAGCACCTGGGTCGTCGCCTGTTGTGTAATCAACTCGGGATTACCCTGCACTTGCTGACCGAAGTTCGGCGTAGTGTTCTCCACGTCGATATTCAGGAAGATCGTATTCTCTGACGTAATCTGTGGAGTCACCGTCAACCGCAGGAAGGCGCTGACGTAGGTCACAGTCGGGGGACCGCCCAACTGTGCCTGAGTCACGATCGGCACCTGCACGCCCTGTTTCACCAGAGCCTGGATATTGTTTTGGGTAACCACTCGCGGCCGCGACAGAACCTTCAGCAAACCGCGCGATTCCGCCATCGAAAGTACGGCGTCGATTCGCACGGTGTTGCTGGCATTCAGGAACGTCAGGCCGCTGGTTGGTGAGGTCGAAGCCAGATTGGAGAACAACGGAATCGTCGATCCCGTTGATGACCCTCCCCCGGTACCGGGCAAGGTGATGTAACCCGGAGTCAAACCGCCGACGGTAGTCGGCGAACTTCCCACTGCGGAGGCGCCCCCAATCGCGCTGTGGCCATCGCCCCAGCCGAAGCCGAGCTGTGTGCCAATGTCGCGGGCAAACGTCCGGGTTGCCGCTACTACGCGTGCTTCGATTTCCACTTCCTGTGTCTTGCGGTCAAGCTGAGTCAGCAACCGGTCGATGATTGGTATCACTTTCGGAATATCGTTCACGATGATGGCGTTGGTACGTTCATCCGCAACCACGTCACCGCGCTGCGAGAGGAATTTTTTCACCGTGATCATTACATCCTTGGCATGGGCATAGCTGAGGAAACGCGTGATGGAAACTTTTTCCACCGCCATCGACTCCGACTCTATCTGGGCGCGCCGGCCGTCTGCCTCTTTCTTGAGAGTGTCCACGGTGGCGATGCGCAGGACGTTGCCTTCCAGTTCACGGGCCAGTTCGTTGTTCTTGAGCACGATGTCCAGAGCCTGATCCCACGGCACATCGTCTAACACAACGGTTAAGGTGCCGTGCACATTCGGATCCAGCACCACGTTCAAACCGCTGATTTCGTGAATCAGCCGGAAGAAATCTTTCAGATCCACAACTTTCAGGTTCACCGAAATCGGTTCACCCGTATACTTCGGACCAACTGAAGTCGGCTGCTGTCCAGCTTGCGCTCTCTGCTCTGCCGCAAGATTGACCGCAGGCTCGATCCCGGTGCTGGATGAGACGCTCTGCGATGCCTGCGCCGCGTTCAGGCTTACTGGCAGCAACTCCGCAGCAGTTTTATCGGAAAACTTCGCTGCCGCCTCCTGGGCACGTCCGGCAGGCTCCTCTGCCGTATCGGTGGCGCTGGTCTTGGCCGCGTACTTCGGTTCCACGAATACAAAATCGCTGGTCGCAGGAGCGTCGGGCTTCTGAACAGTCGGAGCCACGTTCATTGCCACCGCCTTGGGCTCAACCGGATGACTGGCCAGGGGCGCCGTCGCTGTCGCATCCGCTTTCGCTTCAACGACGCGCGATGCAAACGGAGACATTTCTTGTTTGGCCACTGGGGAGACTTCCGCCGCAGCTGCTTTGGGAGCATGTGCGCTCGCCGCCGTCGCGGGCGACGTATGCAGCGTCAACACCAGCTTTCCGTCGGCCGACGGATTCAATTCGTAACGGCAAGAGTGCTCGAGGTCGATCACCAGGCGAGTGGTCGGCGGAGTATGCCCATCCATGCCGATGCGTACCCCTTTGACCCCGTCGCTGCCGATGCTGATGCGGCTCTGTCCTGTCGCCATGACGGTCCCAGGCAAATCCAGGATCAGGCGGGCCGGCGAGTCCGCCGTGCTCAGCTTGGGCGTCACTTGGCCACGAGCGCTGATCTCGACCCGGATCTCATCCGTGCCGCGGACCACGTTCACTCGTTGCAGCTCGTTTCGCTGGCTCGCCGCCTGTAATGCCGGCGTCTCTGCGGCTGAAGCCATCAGCCCCAGCAGCATCAGCGGTAGGATCACACTCAGCAGTTGCTTTCGCATTTCGCTTCTCCCCAACTCGCGGGTCTACCCCGCGTGTCCTTACTGGAACTCGATTTTGTTGATGTTCCGGCTTTTCCGGAGCACCGTTGCCCACGCTAAACAGCTGGCGTGAAAATCCGCTTGGTCACTTCTCGCGTCATCGCTTTGCCTAACTTGTCCTGCACCGTTTCCTGAAATACGACCGTGTCGCCGGTAATTCTTACTACGTATCCGTTGAACACCGGGTCGTTCTCCCGGAGGAAGTACGCCTTATTCAGCGAATTGGTGACTACCGCGATGAAGCCGTTCTCCGACTTCACCACACCGCGCAGATTGATCTGCCCGATCTCCAGGCACTTTTTCCCGGTCGAGCAACCCGAGCCAGAAGGCTCCTGCACGATGGGGCTGAAAAATGGATCGCGCTTCCCGGTCATTGCCCATTTCTTTTCTTCCGGCTTGGGCGTCTTCGGAGCCTCGGCGATCTTGGCGGTGTCATTCGTCTTTGCATCCGACGAGATTTTGGCGTTAGCGGCAGGCACGGCCTTGACTGCCGTCTTAGGCGCCGTCTCTTTCGCTGCAATCACGGAACGTGGCGCAACCGTCTTCCTGGCGGCGGGCGCAGCCTGCGGTTTGGCAACGGCACTGGCCGGAGCGGGAGCACTCTTCACTCCCGAAACAGGCAGAACAGTCGCGGGTTTCGCGGCCGCCCCTGCAGCCGGCTTCGCCGACGGCGTGCTGGAAATTCCCAGCGCAGCGTTGGAGTCATCCGTCTTCTTCTGCTGCACCCCGTTCATGGTGTCCTGCACTTTATTGATAATGTTCGGATTCTGTGCCCAGAGTCCGCCTGTCATCATCCCCACTGCCAGAATGCATGTCGTTAGCTTCATAGCGATTCCTATTTGCCCCCGCCTGCAGCCTTGGCTCCTGGTGCCGCCCCGGCCGGCTCCAAATCGTGACTGAAGAACGTAGTCGCGGTAAATGTCGCTACCACACTTTCGTTCGGCGCATACTGATACGTATGCTTGGCCTTCGCGCCTTGCGGATTCTTCGTATTCGAAACCAGAAGACCGCTCACATTCACCAAACGCTCCAGCTTGCCCAGCCGATCGAAAAAATTCAGCATCGAGTAATACGGACCATCCAACTCCATATCGAATGGAAGTTCCGAGTAGTACTCCTTGGCCACAACAGGCTTGGCGGTATAGCGCCGCAACTCCACGCCAGCCTTCGCCGCTTCGCCGTCCAGGGTTTCGATAAACGTGTCCACCTGCTTATCGTCCGGAACGATGCGCCGCTCGATTTCCAGTTGCTGCTTCAAGTTGGCCACCTGCCGGTCCATGTCCTTGAGCTTGGGACGGTAGGACTCAAGTTCGTTGTTCTCCCGAACTTTGTCCTGCAACGCATGTTGTGCCGCCGTGTTTTTGTCGCTCTGGTTCTTGAACACCGTGAAGTACAGCGCCGTGCTGACCAGCGCCCCCCCCAGGATGACCGCTCCCCATTGCTTCAGACCCGACAGTTCACTGAAATTAGCCATAAGTGCGCCTCTAGGACTTTCCCTTCTCGCAGGTCAGTGTGAATTGAAATGCCTGCATGTCCTTAATCGTTTCATCCTGGAAGGTTTCCTTCATCTCAACTGTCTTGAAGAATCCCGTCTTTTGCAGATTCGCGATCAGGTTTGCCACCGCATCCGCACTCAGCGCAGTACCTTCCAGACTCACAGTCGGACCCGTGTCATCCATGCTCTTTAACCAGACCGCCTCCGTTCCGTTCACCGTCTCGCCCAGCATGGCGAGGAGGTTGACCGGCCCGGTCTGACCCGCAGAGTGCAGTTGTTCGATCACATCGACCCGCCGCTTATAGGTGTTAGCTTGGGTCTGGCGTTCCAGGTAGCGCGCCTTCACGTCGCTGAGCTCGCGATTCTGTTTTTCAGCGGCCTGCATCTGCGTTGCGATCGCTTTGCCCTGGCGATCCAGCCGGTACCAATATCCGAAATTGAGTAACCCTGCGAGCAACAGCACGACGAGCACCTTCAGCTTCGGCGACCCCATATCGCCCATTTCCATCGTGGGCATGGACGGTGCGTTACTGCCACCGCGCTTATTTTTTCCCTTCGAGGATTCCAGCAGATTGATTTTGATCATAGGGATTCAAAGCTCCTCAAAGCCAAGCCCACTGCTACCGCCAGCTGGCCCGCATTCTGTTCCACCAGCTCCGCTCCCGGTCCGTCCGCCGGTGGCACCACGCGCTGGAATGGATTCAGCAACTCAACCGGCATGGAAAACTCCTGCCGCAACGCTTCCATCAATCCCGGCACTTTCGCCGAGCCTCCGGCCAGATAAATTTTTTCGATATGCTCGCCCGCCGCGCTGGCCCGGAAGAAGTCAAACGTTTTCTGAATTTCCAGTACGATGATCTCGGTCACTTGCTGCAGGATCGGCGCCTTCGCGTCTTCGCTCACCGTGCCGACCTTCTCGCCCAGCTTCAACTTCTCGGCATCTTCAAAGTTCAGATCGAGTTCTTTCTGCAGCGAATCCGTGTACTGATGTCCGCCCACGCTGACGTCGCGCGGAAACAGCGGCGTAGTGCCCTTCACAATGTTGATGTTCATGACGCTTGCGCCCAGGTTGAGCAGCGCGACGACCTGGCCCGGCGCCGGCTGGTAGTTGTACTCGTAGCAGTTCTGCAAAGCCAGCGCATCGATGTCCACAATAGCCGGGGTGCGTCCCGCCATCGAGAGTACGTTGGTGTAGTTCAAAATCTTGTCCTTCTTGACGGCGACCAGAAGCACATCCATCTGTGGGCTGCCTGCTTCTTCCGACAGAATCTGGTAGTCCAGACTCACATCCGCCAAGTCGAAAGGAATGTGCTGCGCGGCTTCCTTTTCGATCGTCTCCGCCAATTCCTGATCGCTCATCGAAGGCAGCGAGATTTTCTTGACGATCACCGAGTGCCCGCTCACCGCCGTGGCCACCGCCTTGGTTTTGATCAGGCAGTCGGCAAACAACTTCGAAATCGCGCTCGATACCGTTCCCGAGTCCACAATCATCGAATCCACGACAATGTCGGAGGCCAGCATTTCCAGTCCCAGGTGCGCCACTTCAATCTGCCCACCCTTCTTTTTCAACTCCACGGCCTTAATGCTGGAAGAGCCCACATCCAGACCTACAATCGTCTTCGATCCCATTCCAAACATGTGCCCACCCTTTCGTAGCGCCGGCGTGCCCGGTTTTTGTAGCGCCGGCGTCTCGCCGGCTTTTTTCTTTACCTACTGCGAACCGGCGGCTTTCATCGCCGCCTTCGGTTTCCGTTTCGCTCCCGACTCCATGTGACTCGACTTCTCTTCCATCCACTGATCCAGCTTCGACTTCTTGAAGCGCCAGCGATTGCCCAGCTTGAAAGCCGGAATACTCTGTTCCCCGACGTACTTGTAAAGCGTGTCCGGACTCACTCCCAGATACTGTGACGCCTGGCGAATATTCATCACTTCCCGCGAGTCGGCCATATTTCCCTTGCCCTATTCCTCCAGAACCTCCTGCGCCGCATTTCCCGCACGCAGGCGAATCACAGGAGACGCCGCGCCCTCTATGCCTGTCAGAGGGCTTTCGGTGTCCCGAGCATATATCAACCCCGTAAAACCCCTGCCCAAAGCGAATTTCCGGTTTTTACTGGGTTTTTTAAGGTTTTTCTGGAAATGACAGGACGGACGATGCGGGGAAGATTCTATATATTGTGTCTTTGTGAGAGTATAATACTATTAGCAGTAGTGCCCACACGACTGCTGAAGAGTCACTTGAAGAGCGGTAACCGAAGTACTAGAGACGGTACGGAAGTACTACGACGCAGGCTCAAGTTGCTGCGCCTGTGGGATTTAGGGCCTCTAAGCGTGAAGCCAGTCATACCCAGTCAATGACCGCAGCGACGCTAACCAAATGATCTGGTTTTAGAGCTGGGCTAAGGATGCGCTTAAGCCGCGTGCCCTCCGCTATTGCACATCCGAAACTTTCCCGTTCAGGAAAGTCACTTTCAAATCTTTGTAAACATAAATCTGCTTGCTGCCCAGGTTCACCTTTTTGTCAGGCTGGCCCATGGCCGCTTCAACCTGATCTGGAGTCATACCCTTTTCAATGCTCTGTGGTTCCGCTGCGGGCTGTTGCGCCTGCTGGCCTTGATCCTGCCCTCCGGCCTGTTGACCTCCGCCGCCCTGATCCGCCCCCTGCTGTCCACCACCCTGATCCTGCTGCGCATCATCATTGCTGATGGTCAGCACTTGCCCAATCGTATCTTCCACTCCGCCAGCGGCGGCATTCGCCAGCGATCCCTTGGGGAATTGAAAAACCACATTCGCCTTGTTGTAGGTCGGGGGATCCGTTTTGTTGCAAGTGTCGCAAGCAACGATCTCGAGCGTAACAGTGTCTTTCGCCGGGTTCACGTCGATCTTCATGGGATAAACTTTGTCGCCCACGGCGAACAGATGGGTCGTCTGTTCCTTGCCAAATTTTCCCATGATCGATTTCCGTCCCATCAGCGACAGTCCGCTCGGGGCGTGCATGGTTCCGTTTTCGTACTTGTTGGCAAGGACGTTCTGGTCGCCGTATGGCACAGCCAGGATTCCGCCTTTCTGAATCGCCAGCAGAGTGCCCTTTTCCACGACGGAATATCCGCTGGTGTCCGAACCCATCTTCACCAGTTTGTATTGAGCGGTGAGTTGCTCCTGCAGCGAGACCGGCGCCTGTGCGCTAGCGATGGTGAATGGAAAAATTGCTGACGCCAGCAGCACAAGTCCCGAAACCAGACCGCCGAATTTCTGCGACATATGAGCCTCCCGATTTAGCTCCCCTGGAACTCAAACCACCCAAGTGCATACTGAATGAATTCTCAATGCGATTCCCGCCGTGATGAGAGGGACGGGAGCGCCCTATTCCGACGCTCCCCCCAACTAAATTGGCTAGGTGGCAGCGCTCTATCGAGCGCAAGTGACGAGCGCCGGTTTTACTGGCCCCCTCCAGCCGCCGTTTCCTGCTTCACCTGAGATTCGGTCTGGTCCGCCTGTTGTTGTTGGTCCTGCAGAGTTTTTGCTGCAGTATCGTCCGGTGGCGGAGGCGCCACGGCCGCATTCGTTGTGCCGGTATCGGGCGCCTTGGGCATACCATTCGTGCCTTGCTTCTTTGCCAGTTCGCCCATTCCGTTCGTCAGGTTTTCCTGGAAGTGGTTGTACATCTCCTGCAAGTCATCCACTTTCACGGCAACGGTTTGTCCCGACCCGCAATCGCCCTTCTTGCTGGCCGAAACGCTGGCCGTCACCTGGTTATCGCCGTCAGGGGTGTCGGTGAGCCGCGTGATTACATCACCCGACGTCAAGCCGCATTCCTGCCCATTGGCCACCACCGTCACATCGGAATCCACCACAAAAGTGCGCTGTGACGGATCGAGCGCGGGCGGCGGTGTGTCGGTAGAGGACGCTGGAGCCGCAGCCGAAGCCTGCCCACCGGAATCCTGCCCGGCCTGCGCCTGCTGTGCTGCCAATTGTGCTTTCACTTCTTGCGCAATTGCTTCCTTCACTTCGGGTGTCAGCGCCACTTGACCTGACGACGCTGCCGGAGGCGGATCTCCACCCGCATCTCCGCCGTCGCCGCCGCTGGCTGCCGCATCCGCCGCCACAGCGTCCGCATTAGCCTCCTGCCGTGCCGCATACGCTGCCTGCAGTTGCTGCGAGATCAGGTAGTCCGTCAGCCAGTAGTAGGGCGCGGCATAAACCGGATAAGGATTCCACCACCCACCGTAGTATCCCCACCACGGCGCTCCGCCCCATCCCCAGGCCCCAATGCCCCAGGCAATCGGAGCTCCCCACGGATGGTAGCCCCACCCGTAAAAACCAGGATGGTACCAATAGTGGGGGTAATAACCGTAGTACATGTGTCCGCCCCAACCGTAGCCACGATAAACACCAACCCGGTAGTGGCCGTGATCGTAGAAAGTTCGCGAGTAATAAGCGTGGCCGCCGCGGTTCACATAAGCGCGCTGCACATATCCGCCGTGCCCACGCGTCACTACGCGTACTCCGTTGTGCTCACTTACCACTCTGCGTCCACCGTGGACTCCATGCTCAATGTGCATGCCGCCACGATCGATGGAACGAATCGATCCATTCGGTCGAACGTTCGCTCTGCCTCCGCCTTTCAATGAAACTGTCCTCCCGGGAGGAGTACGGCCTGCATTGCCCCGGCTGGCAGCGGTGTTCCCATGTCCAGCCGTATTTCCGTGACCAGCCACATTGCCGTGGGCGGCTGTATTCGTATGGCCGGCATTGGTGTTGCCGTGGCTGGCCGTATTCGTGTGCCCCGCATTCGTATTCCCATGGCTCGCCGTGTTCGTGTGGCCCGCCGTGTTCGTGTGGCCGGCGGTCGTGTTTCCGTGCGTCGCCGTCGTCGTATGACCGGCACTCGTATTTCCATGGCTGGCGGTATTCGTGTGGCTCGTCGTATTGCTGTGGCCGGCCGTAGTCGTGTGACCCGTCGCGCCATGAGACGGGGTTGACCCGTGGGATTGCGTTGAGCCGTGCGACGGCGTCGAGGAATGCGAAGGCGCACTGGCCTTCGGTGCGCTCGCATGCGAAGCGGGCGCGCTACTCGTCTTATGTTGACCCCACGCCAGCGCGGGGACCCCGAGCACCAGCAAAACCACGAGCCAGTTCTGCAGCATCTTTTCACGTGTCGAAGTGCGATTCATTACTGCCTCCTGATCGTCCAACTTCTCAATGCCAACCTAGACCCGAACATAATTTGCAGGACCGTAGTGCGAAGACGGTTGTGGGATAGCCTATGCACTGCAAACACGAAACCCACCGATTCCACTCACGCCGTTGAAATTAATTCTTGAGCCAGAGGGAAGGCCGGCAAAGTTCCCCAACCACAGCACCAGACGCCAACCGGCAACCCGTATCTTGAGGCCAAAGAACGTTACCAGAAGTTCGCAACTCGCGCAAGATTCTGCGGATCTAAATCACCATGCCGGGCAGTCCGATTCGCCGTGCACCTGATCTTAAACACGGGTTTTAATAACGTGTTCTCAGAAAAATGGTTACCGCGTGACACCAGGTTGAGCAGTCCGCGACAGTCTGTATGCTTCCCTCTACTCCTCCGCTCCTGTAATCTATGAATTCTTCTCCCGGAGGAACTCACTTGCGTTACCTTGATCGCCTGCAACCCCTCGCACTCCTGGTGATGCGTCTGGCTCTGGGCGCCGTCATGACCGGCCACGGATATCACAAAGTTTTCGGCGGACTTCATCACCACGTTCAAGTCGTCACCAGCCTCGGACTTCCCGGCTGGACCGCCTATCTTTCCGCATTTGCCGAATTCTTTGGCGGCATCCTCGTGCTCATCGGACTGTTCACCCGAGTCGCCGCTTGTGCTATCTGCATCGATCTTTCCGTCGCCATCGCCAAAGTTCACTTCCACAACGGAATGATAGGGCAGACCGGATACGAGTTCCCGTTGGCGCTCGCGGCACTGGCCTTCGGCCTGATTTTTCTAGGCGCAGGTCCTATCGCATTCGATCACATCCGCGCTCCCGGCGCGGCGAAATCCAAGTAAATATTGAGCGCGGGAGAAAGCAGATTCCAAGGTTTTCGTGTCGTACAGAACAGCAAAAAGTTAAGCTATGCCGCACAACTTTTTACCGGCTTCAGGGTTTGGGCGAACGTTGTACCGGCATCTTGCAAATGCGGGGTTAAATGGGCGCTTGACGTTTCTTTACAAGCACCTGAGTTGAATCCCGGCCTCGTCTGAAATTATGATGACCCGACCGGCTTTGTTGCATCCGAATGATTTAGTAGGCGCATCTTATCCCGTACCACGAACTGATTGGAGGTTCTCTTGAGAAAGTTAGCACTTCTTGCACCAGTTGTGGCTGTCTTGTTCTCTTGCCACTTTGCATCCGCCCAACAGGGAGACGTCATGTTCTTCGGCGGTACTCTGCTCTCATCCTCGCCCAGTACCAGCTCGCTGTTGTCCGGGGAGCTCGCGGAAAAGGGTGGAACTTATCTTGGAGTCGCTGGAGATGTCGTCGGCTTCAAACATCACATTGGGGTTATGGTCGAAACCTCTTGGCGGGCCAGCCAGGCCAGCTACTTTGGCTATGAAACCTACCGGCCCATTCTCACCGACTTCAATGCGCTCTATCAACCCAAGCTGGGCAAGAAAGTCGGCCTCGACCTGTTCGGAGGAATCGGCGTCGATACGAATCGCTTCTACGTTCCTTTCGCGACCTCTTGCAGCGGATTCACTGGCCAGTGCATTAACTACACCAGCGACCATCACTTCATGCAGGATCTCGGCGTCGGCGTGCGCTATTACGTCTGGAAGCACCTGTTTGTCCGTCCCGAGCTTCACTACTACCACATTGACGGTAACAACAATATCAGCACCGGGGGCTTCAGCACCGACAACGTATTCCGCGTAGGCGCCTCGATCGGATACACCATCGGCAACGATTAGGATTTTGACTCCGCCGCATGATCGTGTATTTTGGCTTCGGCGCAGCTGGTTACCAGGGTTGGCACATTTGGACTCGACCATTCCTGGCACTGGCGCGCCGGACGCCACAATTCCGGCGCATTGATTCCAATCCTGAACGAATTTAAAGGGGGCTGTATTTGAGAAGGCTCGCGCGCATCGCGTCCGCGTGTACTGTTCTTTTTTTCGCCACTTTCGCCGGGGCTCAAATCCAACAGATGGATATTGCTGTCGGCTACGGCAGGCTGCTCGCCTTTAAAGACTTAAATGCGTCCCAGGCGCTTATCCCGCCGCAGGAAAAGGGCGGAGTCTTTCCCAGCGTCAGCTTCGACGCCTTCGTCAGGAATCGGCTCGGCTTCAACGCGGAAACTTCCTGGGAATATAAAAAGGTTAGCTACGACGGCTACGAAAGCTACCGCCCGATTTTCATCGACGCCAATGCTCTCTTCGAGCCGCAAATACGCAGGAAACTCAGCCTCGACTTAATGGCGGGAGTAGGAGTTAACAGCAACCGCTTCTATCTGCCGGGTATGACAGGTTGCACCGGGGTTGCGGGAACTTGTTACGTGAGCAGTGATCACTTCATGGAGCACGCGAGTTTGGGTGTTCGCTACTACGTTTGGCACCGCATCCCTCACATTTTTATCCGCCCGGAGATTCACTACTATCACATTCAGAACAACGTGGAATTCCACTCCGACAATGTGTACCGTGCCACCTTCTCGGTTGGCTACACCTTCCACAACACTAAGTAATCCCATTTACGATTTGTTGCACTAAAACAAAAAGGCAACGTCTCTCGACGCTGCCTTTAATTTTCTTGTCCAAACTCTACGGTTCCTGCATGCAAATCTCAGCTTCGTGAATCGCCGCGTTGAGATGCTCGATCGCTTTGGCGCGATGCCCGTGGAATTCGCCCTCGGCATGTTCCATATGTTCTTTAGCCGAATGCATCGCTTCTAAAGCATGCTCCACCCGCGGGTGCGGAGGCACGGGGGCCGGAGCCGCCGCCGGACTCGCTGGAGCTGCCGCTACGGCAGCCGCCGGCGCCTTCGGACTAGCCGCCGCCGAGAAGGCAAGCGTGAATACGAGCATCGCTAGGATTACAAAACTCAAGAACCCAATTCGCTTCATGTGTTCCTCCTCGTCCGAATTCCGGCGCGGACGCCGCCTGTGAAATCAATGCCCAACGTCCCTGCACTCACGCCGGTACGCCCGAGGCACCCGCACAGTATAAGCCGCCGCTCTCAGAATCCTGCGGTGCATGGGTTGATTCTTAAGGTGCTGCCTTAAAACCACCTCGCGCCTTGCGACTTCTCCACAACACGATGGCGATAAATAAAATGAAGACTACGGCCAAGACCTGGTCAAAACGCTTCATGTAATAAATCAGCATTCGCCAGCGCCAGCCGAAAAAATATCCGGCAAGCGAGATCGCGCTCACCCACAACGCCGCACCCAGCAAATTAAAAATCGCAAAACTCTTCCACGGCATGCGCAGAATTCCAGCCATCGGCCCGGCAATCACTCTCACCCCAAACACGAATCGCGAAAACAAAATCGTGGCCGCTCCATACCGCCGGAAAAGCCTTTCGCCCCGCGCCACTCCGGCGTGACTCACGCGAAACACTTTCCGATAGCGTTCCAGCAACGGACGCCCGCCATAGCTCCCGATCGCGTAACCAATGTTGTCGCCCACCGTGGCCGCCAACGTCCCTGCCACGATGATCCAAGGCAGTTGCAGCTCCCCCTGCGAGTAAGCTAGAAAACTCGCCAGCAACAGAACCGTTTCTCCCGGCGCCGGCACCCCCGCATTCTCCAGTAACAACACCACCGCCACGGCCCAGTACCCGTAATGCACCAGCGCCCCGCGCAGCAAATCAAGAATGTGGTGAGTCATGACAGAACGGACTAGCAGTTATGTAGAGACTATGTGGGGACAGCCGCCCAAGGCTGTCCAAGCCGAGCAAGCTCGGCAAACCATCCCAACATCAGCGGTCAATAGGGTCTAGCCGGGAACCTGCTCACTGGCAAGAAATTCAATCAACGCCCGATTGAACTCCTCCGGACACTCTTCATAAGGCAGATGTCCGATTCCCGGAAAAACAATCAGCTCAGAATTCGGAAAGAATTTCGTCAGCGGCTCAGCCGACGAAGCATACACCGCAGAATCCTTACTGCCCCACATAAAAAGTGTAGGAATGCCTGCCAGCTTCGGCAGAGTAGCTTCCAATTCGCGCAGATCCTCAGTCCAGGTCCGCACAATGCTCAGCGCGTGCTCAAACAGTCCCGGCTTCGCCAGCGGAGCCATGTACCCCGCCAACGCATCCGGAGGAATGCGTCTGCGATCACCATACATTCGCGAATGCCAATACGGATACGAAAAACCCGTCCGCGCAACCGTGGCCCGGAACAACCCAGCCCCAAAACTGCTGCCGAAAAATGGCGCAATCCGTCTCCCGTGCGCAGAGTAAGGATTCACCGGATCCACCAGCACCAGCCGCTGCAGGGTGAGCCCGGTATTCCCTTCCAGGCATTGCGCCGCCGCAAACATCGCAATCGCCCCGCCATGCGAAGTCCCCAGCAAATCGAACGAAGAAACTCCCAAGCCCGCAATAAAACGCAGAAGCCGCCGCGCCGTAGCCCGCATCGAGTGGTCAATCCCCGCTGGACGGTCCGAAAACCCCGCTCCCATCATGTCCGGCGCATAGACCGTGGCATAAGGCGCCAAAGCCGGCATAGCAAATCGCCAGGAAAACGAATATCCCAGCAGCCCATGCAGCAGGATCAGAGGCGGACCCGCTCCCGCGCGCAAATACCGCATGCCCGCCCCATCCATCTCCATCCAGCACTCCTCCACGCCCGGACTAAACCCCGGAAAAGCCGCGGTTGAACCTTCCCGATCTGCCGCCATCAGCCCCAATTCTTCCTGCTCCAAATCTTCCCGCCGAATTTACGACCGAATTCAAGAGAAAAGACAACTATTTTCCCGTCCCGCGATTCTATTTAAGTGAACATCGCCTCTGTTCGCTTCACTTGGGGAGCTTCGGCTCCCCGTTTTTTCTTAGACTTGAGAATGGACTTGTCATCCTGAGCGAAGCATCAGCTTCGCGACAGCGAAGGTGATGCGCAGTCGAAGGATCTCCACCTTACCGAAACCTGCCTCACGCCACTTTCCGCTTCTTCCTCAATAATTTCTTCAGCAACCGAATTCCCTTATCCACGTGCTTCTCCTCGAGCAAGTAAGGAGGTAGAAACCGCACAACAGTATCGTGAGTCGAATTAAACAAAACGCCCTCGGCCAAAGCCTCATCGACAATCGGCCGCGCAGGAATTTCCAGATTGATCCCCTGAATGAATCCGCGCCCGCGCACTTCCTTAGCCGCAGCGCTCTTCTCCACAATCGTTTTCAACTCCGCCTGCAAATAAGCCCCAACTTTATTCACGTTCTCCAGTAGCTTTTCATCTTCCACAATCGCCAAGAACTCCAGCGCCACGCGGCAAGCCAGCGGACCACCCCCAAAAGTAGTCCCATGCTGGCCCGGCGAAATCGCCGAAGCAAATTCCTCCTTCGCAAGAAACGCCCCCAGCGGCAGCCCCGCCGCAATCGG
>JBAVUV010000539.1:0-10727 GCA_049696955.1 Candidatus Sulfotelmatobacter sp.
GCCTCCAGATGCGGCGAGGGTCTCAACAAGCTTTTTTTGGTTGTCGTTCAGTTTGCCTTCAGCCGACTTAAGAACGGCGATCTTGATGGTACGCGTCGCGTCGCGGACGCCGGAGACATCTTCCCGCATAAGCCAGTTCTTGCGGACCATCCCACTGAGGATCAATTTCGAGACGCGGGTCGCGGAGCGCAGGCTTTCTTCGCGGACTGGTGCGCTCTCGCCGGTCACCGACTTCTGAGCAGCAAGGTAGTCGAGCACGCGAAACTCGGCGGCTTGCTCTTCCGGAGTTCGGCGCGAGCGAGCGGATGATCCTGACATTCCCGCCAAATGCAGCGCCATCCGGCCTTCCGCGGTGATGCGGTAGGCGATGGTGCGTTTGAACTCCGCGTTCAGCGGCAACATAGTACGGAAAACTTCACCGAGCGGGGCCAGATAGTAATCGGCAATCCAGCGGCCGAGTCGCAGCAGTTGCTCATCGAGCACTGGCGCAATGTCGAGTACGTTCAGGAGAGACTTGATTGCTACCGACGGCTTACGATCGTGTAGTTCAACTACAACGCCCGTCAATCGCTGCTGGCGGAAAGGCACGAGTACGCGGCCGCCGACCACGGGAGTGGCCTCGGCGGGAACACGGTAAGTGAAAACCATGTCGAGCGGTACGGGCAGGGCGACCTCGCAGAACTCGGACATTGATTTCTGAGAATAATTGATCTCTGAGAATAGCAGTGACGCTGGGTAGTCGCGACGCTGGATAGTCGCGACGCCAGACTAATCGGCGGCCTTTGGGGGAGGAACAATCCCGAGATACTTCATCACCATCTGCAAGTCCTTCCAGGCCTCGCCCTTCTGGCGCGGGTCGCGCAGCAGGAACGCGGGATGGTAGGTTACCGCCAAGCGCGCGCCGGCCCATGAAGCATCGCTCCCGGCAGGCTTGAAGTCGTACCAACGGCCGCGCAGTTCAGACATAGGCGCGTTTATGGCCAGCAGATTCTTTGCCGCGGTCGCACCTAGCGCAACAATCGCCTTAGGCTTGACGGTTGCGATTTGCCGCATGAGAAACGGCGAGCAGGTTTCACACTCGTCGCGCTCCGGCTGGCGGTTGCCCGGCGGGCGGCACTTGACGATATTTGCGATGTAGACATCTTCGCGGCGCAGGCCCATGGCCCTGATCATGTTATTGAGCAGTTGTCCGGCTCGACCGACAAAGGGCTCGCCTTGCGTGTCTTCATCCGCACCCGGGCCTTCGCCTACGAACATCAACTCGGCGCGCGGATTGCCCACGCCGAATACAATCTGCTTGCGTCCTTGCTTGTGAAGTTTGCAACGTGTGCAGTCCCCGAGATCTTCGCGAATCAGTCGGAGCGCAGCGACGGGATCGGTCACTCCCTGCTCTGGCTTCGGCGAAATTATTTCTAAGATCTTATCTTCAACGACGACAGCGGATTTTCTTGCGGCCATTTCCTCTCGCAGTTCTGACTGGTGTGCTGACGTAGATGAAGTAAGGATTTCGGATGTTCCAGAGTCGTCGTCCGCGGATTCCGAAATGCGCGGCTTGCGCTGGTAAAAATCATAGATGCCCATCTCATGGCAGTAGCGAAGGCGCTCGCCAAGAGAGCGCCGCAGCTCCGGATCAAAAGTGTAGGGCATTCGTCTTTTGATTGTAATGCAGGAACGGAAAACCGCTTCAGGCTTTCACAAACGACTTACGCTGCTGGCGGATGCGCACCACCTGGTCGAGGACGCGCTGCGCTACTTCCCATTTCGTGCTCTCAGGAACTTCAATCACGTCATCGCGCGCAATGATAGTTACCTGGTTGCGATCAGAGTCGAACCCAATACCTTCGCGGGAAACATCGTTGACCACGATGGCGTCGAGTTGCTTGGCTGCGAGCTTCTGACGCGCGTTCTCGAGGACATTTTCGGTTTCCGCGGCGAAGCCCACAACAATCTGCGACTGCCTGCGCACAGAAATCTCCTTAAGAATGTCAGAGGTCGGTTCAAGTTCCAGCGTGAGCGGACCTTTGCGTTTTATCTTTTGCGCCGATATCGACTTCGCACGGTAGTCGGAAACTGCGGCAGTTTTGATAACGATTGTGGATTGAGGCAATAGATCGAGCACAGCATCGCGCATCTGCTCGGCCGATTCAACATGCGTGGTCTCAGCGGCAGCGGGCGGAGTCAGCGACGTCGGACCAGTAACCAGAAGCACGCGCGCACCTCGACGCAGAGCGGCCTCCGCCACCGCATATCCCATTCGTCCGCTGGAACGGTTCGTGAGATAGCGAGCGGGATCGATTCTTTCTCGAGTTGGACCGGCGGTGATGAGCACGGTTTCGCCGTGCAGGTCCTGCGACGCGCCTAGCGCTTCGAGGAGTGCCGCCACGATCGCCGCATTCTCGGCAAGCCTGCCCGCGCCAGTCATGCCACAGGCGAGGTAGCCTGAGCCCGGTTCGACGATCTTCACACCGCGGCGGCGAAGAATTTCGAGATTCGCCTGGGTCGCAGCATGATTCCACATGTTCACGTTCATCGCTGGCGCCACCACGACTGGAGCCGTGGTGGCGAGATAAAGCGTGGTGAGAAAGTCGCTGGCAATGCCTTGCGCGAAATGCCCTAGAACGTCGGCGGTGGCAGGGGCAACCAGCAGCGCATCAATCGATTGAGCGACTGCGATATGTTCGATGGCGGAATCGATGTTGGCAGACTGCTCTCCCGAGGGAGAGGAGAACATTCCCGTAATTACTTTCTCGCCGGAGAGTGCGGCAAAGGTCAGAGGTCGAACAAACTCCTGAGCCGACCGCGTCATGACGACTTGCACGCGAATGCCACGGTCTTGCAACAGCCGCACTATTTCAGCTGCCTTGTAAGCCGCGATCCCGCCCGTCACTCCGAGAGCAACTTTCATGGTTTGTAATGCCCACGCCTGAAGGCGCGAGCGATTTCGCGGCGCCTGCATACTTGAAGGCACGCCCTTATACGGATGCACTCTAGCAACCTGATCCAACAACCCGGTTCAACAACCTGCTAAGCGTCGTGTCTGAAGGCCTGATCCAGAACTTCGGCGGCTTGCTCGGCGGCGCTGCGCGTTTCTGGAATTTCCCATTTCACCTTGCCGGCGCGGATTTCATCCTGCGCGATGCGGCACGGTTTGCGGGAATTTGTTTGCACCACCGGAGGGGCGCCCGATTGTAATTGGCGGGCGCGCCGGGCAGCGACCAGAATGTAGCGATAGTTGCTGTCGAAGCCTTCGATCAATTTCATGGATTTCTTCTCCGTGTAACCGGGATGCAAAATTTTGATTTCCGAAAGTTTGATTTCCGAAAGTTGGTACCTTGGTTCTTCGCCAGCGGAAGCTAAGAACTCCGCTTCTATTTTCCCACGAAACTCAAGCTTGTGGGGGCTTCGGCCCGCCGATTTGGTTACCGAGGTCTAGGTCATACCGGAGTCGTCGGGCGGCTTAAACGAGTCCAGAATCCGCTTCAGGCGCTGGCGCACATTCGCCAGTCGACAGCAGTCCGCCAGGGCAATGATCTTTTCTTCCTCCTCGGATAGCGGACGGCCCGCGCGCAGCAGCCGTTCACCGCGTACGACCGCACGCAATAACTTGATTGAGTCTTCCAGCTGATCGTTGATGAGAATGTAGTTATATCGGCGGTAATTTTCGATTTCGCTGGTCGCTTTGTCCAAGCGCCGCTGGATCACTTCGTCGCTATCTTCACTGCGCTTGCGCAGACGCTCTTCCAGAATCTTGCGATTGGGGGGCAGAATGAAAATGCTGGTTGCGTCCGGCACTTTATCCTGGATTTGTTTGGCGCCTTGTACATCGATGTCCAGCAAAAGGTCGCGACCCTGTTGTTCTGCACTCAGCAAGAACCGACGCGCCGTTCCGTAGTAATTTCCAAACACTTCCGCGTGCTCGAGGAATGCATCTTCCTGAATCATCTTCTCGAACTCACATCGCGAGATAAAGTAGTATTGCCGGCCATTGGTCTCACTGCCGCGCGGAGCACGGGTTGTGTAGGAAATAGAAAACTCCAGATCGCTAACCTTCTTTAGCAGCTCGTTGACCAGCGTCGATTTCCCGGAGCCGGAGGGGGCCGAGATAATGTAGACAAGAGGCTTGTGTGGCGAAGCATTCATTCCAGGTTCTGCACCTGCTCGCGCGATTTTTCAATCTCCGCTTTCATGCTGAGACCGGCTTCTGTAATTTTCAAGGCTTCACCAGCCAGTCCAGAGGTTTTCGATAGCAGAGTGTTGGCCTCGCGGTTCATTTCCTGCAGCAAGAAGTCCAGCTTCTTTCCCACTTCTCCTTGCTGGTCGAGCAAATCCAAAAAATGCTGGACGTGGTTTTCGAGGCGAACGATTTCTTCCTGAATATCGCTGCGATCGACCAAAAGCGCAGCCTCTTGCAGCACCCGTTCCCGGTCCGGATTGGCGCCCAGCAATTCCTGCAGGCGCGACTGCAGCCGTTCCGTATAGGTTTGCAACATCGCGCGCCGATGATCCTGCACAACCTTCACGGCAGCACGCAAGTGATCCATGCGCTCACGGAGCTCGCGCTCAATGCTGCGCCCTTCCTGCTCGCGCATCTGATTCAACCGGTCGAGCGCTTCACCCACGGTCGCCATCACAGCCGGCTCCAGCGCGCCATCTACGGCATTGCCGGCGGAATCGAGCGCGCCCGGGACGCGCAGGATGACGTTAAGATCGGGCTCGGCAGGAACGGAAAATTCGCGCGCTGCGGCGCGAAAAGCCGCGATGTAGGCACTTACCAGCGGGCGATTCAGCGCCAGGGTTTCGCCGCCACCGCGCTCCAGGCTGAGTGTAACTTCCACATGCCCGCGCGCGATCTTTTCCTTGAGCAGACGCCGCAGTTGCATCTCGATTGAGTCAGACCCAGAAGGCAGACGAAAATGCAGATCGAGAAAACGGTGGTTCACCGATTTCAAGGAAAGCGAGAATGCGAGACGGCCATTTCCCTGAGTAAGGGAAATCTCACTCGCTTTCGAGCCAGCGCTTCCACCAGACGGACCTGTCAGTTCACCTTTGACTTGCGCGAAACCCGTCATGGAGCGGAGAGGCATATAAGTTTTCCAACTTGCGTTCGACGTCAGCTCGGTTGCGCCGGCTCCAGTTTGTGCTCGAAATCAGCGAACTGCAAATCGTATAAGCGGCGGTACGTCCCCAATTTTGTCATCAAGTCTTCATGAGGGCCAATATCGGCGATTGCACCATTTTCAATGACCACGATACGATCGGCGCGGCGCACGGTGGAAAGCCGGTGGGCAATCACAAACACGGTGCGTCCGCTCATGAGATTATGCAACGCCGATTGCACCAGAGCCTCCGATTCGCTGTCGAGCGCCGATGTAGCTTCGTCCAGAATCAGGATTGGAGCGTTCTTCAGAATCGCGCGGGCGATGGCAATACGCTGGCGCTCTCCTCCAGAAAGACGCACGCCACGCTCTCCGATCACTTCATCGTATCCCTTCGGCAGCGCCCGAATAAAGTCATGCGCCAAAGCCGCGCGGGCTGCGGCCTCCACGTCTTTCAGCGGAACATGCGGTTGGCCGTAGGCGATATTGTTGCGAACCGTATCGTTAAATAAAACTGTTTCCTGCGTCACGATTCCGACCTGCTCGCGCAATGAAACAAGAGTGACATCGCGCACGTCATTGCCGTCGATCAGCAGACGTCCCTGGGTGGCGTCGAAGAACCGCGGGATCAGGTGAACGAGCGTGCTCTTTCCGGAGCCGCTGGATCCGACAATGGCGACGACTTCGCCGCTGCGCACTTCGAGGTTAATATCGTGCAACACGCGAGCTTCAGCGCCCTCGCCGCCATAAGTAAAGCTTAAGTGATCGAATTGCACGGCATTGGAGAAAGCCGGCAGGCGCTTGGCATGTGGCTTTTCGCAGACATCATCTTCCACGTCGATGAACCTGAAGATTTCGCTGGACGCGCCTAACGCCTGCTGAAAATTATTATTGAACTGGGCAAACTTCCGGACAGGATTGTAGAGGCTGAATACAGCCGTAACGAAGGCAAGGAAAATCGATGGAGTCATCGCGCCGTGCTTGACCTGTTCTCGGCCCAATAGCAGCAAAAGCGCAATTCCGCATGCGCCGAAGATATCCATCAGCGGGGAACTGATGGCAGTTGCAGCAACCGAGCGCAGATTCGCGCGGAACAGACGGCGCGCCGCCCCTCGGAAGCGAGAAATTTCCCACTTCTCGCTATTGAACGCCTTCACGATGCGATTGCCGGTAATGGTTTCGTGCAGAATATTTTGTATCTCGGCAAGCTTATCCTGGCCTTGACGCGTGGTGCGGCGTACACGAGATCCAATCTTGCGAGAGGAGAAAACAATAATCGGAACGAACAGCAACAATACCCAGGCAAGTTTTCCGCCCAGGACGATCACCACCGCTGCCACCGAAATAAAAGTAAACAATTGCTGCAAGAATTCCGCCAGCACTGTAGACATGGCATACTGCACGCGCTCAATGTCATTGATGATGGCGGAGAGGAGAGTTCCGGTCGTGTGTTTGGAGAAGAAAGCCGCAGAGCGCCGCATGATCGCGTTGTAAAGATCATCGCGAAGATCGGTGATCATACCGAAACCCGCGTGGTTTACCAAATATGTGCCGGTGTAATCGAAAATTCCCTTGAGGATCGTGGAACCGACTAAAGCGACTGCAACCATCGTCCAGGCATTCGTAAAGCGCGAAGGGACCAACTGCTGCAGGTAGACCGGATGATGCGTAATCGGAATTACAAACAGTTGTATATTCTTGGATCCCGTAGAAGGATCCAAAACCCTGTCCAATACAGGTCGGATCAGCAAAAACTTGAATGCGTCCAACGCCCCGACCAATGCCATGAGAACAACGGAGCACAGAATCTGCCACCAATAGGGAAGCGCGTAGCGAACCAGTCGCATTAGTTGCCGCATAGGGCTCCGGGGAGTCCGCGGTGCTGGGTTGCGGATAGCATAAAAATGAATTGCAAGGGCTTATTTTACTGCGCGGGCGTGAAATACCCCAAGTGATCCGATAATCAGTTCCCCTCCCGCCCAGTCTATTTCGGCATATCCCGGTGCGCAATCTTCACTCGATATCCTGCCTTATGCAGGCGCTTTCCTACTTCCTCAGCAATCATGACGGAACGATGCTGGCCGCCGGTGCAACCGAAACTGATGGTGAGATAGCTCTTGCCTTCGTGGATGTAGTGCGGCAGAAGGTAGATCAGTAGGTCTGAGATGCGCCGGATGAATTCCTTGGTCTGCGGAAACGATTGAATGTATTTGACTACGCGCGCATCTTTGCCGGTCAATGCCCGGAATTCCGGCACAAAATGTGGATTTGGTAGAAAGCGCACATCGAAGACCAGATCGGCCTCCTCGGGTACCCCATGACGGAATCCGAAACTGACACAGGAAACCAGAATACTTTTTTCCGAAGCCTGCTCGCGAAAGCGTTCAGTAATGTGAGCGCGCAGTTCGTGAACATTGAATTTTGACGTGTCGATGACGATATCGGCCAAGGCGCGGATGCTTGCCAGGTGACGCCTTTCGACCTTGATCGAAGTATTGACCGGCGCGTCGACGCCCAAGGGATGCGGCCGGCGCGTCTCGCTGAAACGTCGAAGCAGCGCGGCATCGGAAGCTTCGAGGAAAGCAACTTTCGTTGGAATGGTACGCCGCACGGCTTTGAGAATGCCGGGGAGTTGATCGAGCTTCGATCCTTCACGCACATCCACCACCAGCGCAGTGCGGCGAATTTCGGTGGACTGCAGTGCCATTTCGGCGAAGCGCGGGATCAGTTCGACGGGAAGGTTGTCGACGCAATAATAGCCGAGATCTTCAAACGCCTTCAGTACTGAGGCTTTGCCAGAGCCGCTCATCCCCGTAACGATTACTAGTTCCGGAGCATGCTTGCTCTCCCGCACGATGGCCTGCTGCTTTTTCTTTTTATCGGACGACACTTTCTTGCGCTTCGCGGGCGCAGACGATTTTCGAGGCGTCATGCACTGGATAGTAGCATCGTCGGCGGTGTCGATGGGAGAGAGCCGAGTGGCTTTGCCGATACCGCTTTTGCAGCGGTTTCAATTGGCTTTTGAGTGATCATTTTTCGATTTGTATAAGCCCTGCTCCGACAGGTAAGCTAAGTCGCCATGAAGAAGTTTCATGAACTTACCGAACGCGAAGTGCTGGCCCTGGCCATTGCCCTGGAAGAAGAAGATGAGCGCGTGTACGCCGATTTCGCCGAAGGTTTGCGCCAGGACTATCCCGCGTCGGCGGCCATGTTCGAAGGCATGCGGGAGGAAGAATCAGGGCACCGCAGAAAATTAATTGAACTGTACCGTAAGAAATTCGGCGAACACATTCCTCTGATCCGGCGCCAGGACGTACGCGGATTTGTGGAGCGCCCTGCACTCTGGTTGATTCGCCCCCTCCGCATCGAGGCGGTGCGCAAGGAAGCCAGCACCATGGAAGTGGAGACGCGGCGTTTTTATGAGAAAGCCGCGGCGCGCACCCAGGACGCCAGCATCCGCCAATTGCTCGATGATCTCATCAACGAAGAGCGTGAGCATGAAGAGCGCGCGCAGGAACTCGACAAGGAAAAACTTCCAGCCAATGTAAAGGCTGACGAAGAGCGCGCGCAACGCCGCTTGTTTGTATTGCAGATAGTGCAACCCGGGCTCGCGGGGCTGATGGATGGTTCGGTTTCGACGCTGGCACCGGTGTTCGCGGCGGCGTTCGCCACCCACAGCACAAACGATGCATTCCTGGTCGGGCTTGCGGCTTCGGCAGGCGCTGGCATCAGCATGGGATTTGCAGAAGCATTATCCGACGATGGAAGCCTTACGGGGCGCGGCCATCCTTGGGTGCGGGGCTTAATTTGCGGAGCCATGACCGCTCTCGGCGGGATTGGACATACGTTGCCATTTCTACTGAAGGATTTTCGCGTGGCGCTCTGGGCTGCAGGCGCGGTGGTGGTCGTTGAACTGGGAGTGATTACCTGGATCCGACGGCGTTATATGGATAGTCCGTGGGTTTCGGCGGCGCTTCAGGTCGGGTTGGGCGGAGTGCTGGTGTTTATTACCGGAGTGTTGATCGGGAACTCGTAATCTGACGTTACGGTTGCGTGTCCAGCGGGTGTTTGCTCTTTTCGTAGAACTCGTTCTGCAGTTTGAGGCTGACATCATCGGCTTTCACGTCGCGAATTGTCTTCGCCACCGCGTCGATCCACCAATCCATTTGAAATTTACCCAGCTCCACGGTTGCCGCGGAGCCATCGCCGGAATAGTGATTGGGAAATCGTGCGTACCACCAAATGCCCGTGTAAACATCGTCGGGAAGATTCTGGCGGTGCTGGTCGGCGCCGGATTCGCTGTTGGCACGGTCGATGTGGACCGTATCAGGGCGCGCAATCATCATCTTCGAGGTTTCGCTTTCACCAGCGTGCATGTCGATGGAAGTTTTCTTCTGCGGTCCGCCTGTGTCCGGTGAACGCTTATCGAAAACATACACCACGTAGTCGTGTGGTTTATCGAGCTGGGTTTGCGCGAAGAACGGGAGCAAGTGCTCATTGCCGCCGTGCCCGTTGACGATGATTACTTTCTTGCAGCCGTTGCGGGCCATCTCAGCGGTGGTTTCCTGTAACAGCGCCAGTTGCATCTCGCGGCTGTAAGCGATGGTTCCAGGTTGGTGGCGAGCCTCGGCGATCTGTCCAAAATAATATTCTGGAAATACGATTGCATACTCTTTCTCCGCTGCGTGCAGCGCTGCATAACGTACGTCCAGCAAATCAGTGCCGAGCGGAAGATGAGGTCCGTGCTTCTCCAGAATTCCGAAGGGTAGAAGACACGTTCCTTGAGATCGGTGAATGCCTTCGCGGAAATCAGCGGCGGTGAGCTCTTCCCAGTGTACGGAGAGCTTTGCTTGCGGAGTGACGGCCTGCGCTGGTGAGAGAAGCGAAGCGCTTAGGATCATCTCGAGAATGAAAATACACGTGGAACCCGACCCAGTAGACATCGGCAGATTTCCTCGGCCCGGATTTTAGCACGTGGACTTCCCCACTGAACTTTGTGCCGCTGGACAGCAGCGAAAAGCTAAGGAGCCTCGATCAGCTCCATCTTGCCATCGCGAGTGCGGTGCAGGATCATGACTTTGCCCTTGGGGTCGCGGAACACGAAGACGTCGCGGTCGCGGAAGTGGGCTTCTTTGATGGCTTCTTCGAGAGTCATGGGGCGCATGGCGACCGCTTCATCGGAGCGAACCAGGTGAACCTCAGTGGTCCTGGCCACGGGAGGATAACGGTGCACGGCGACGGGGACAGCAGTCTTTTCGGTTAGGCCGACTTTAGTGTGAGCTTCCGGTTCTGGAGAGTGGCCGTTCCACTTCTTCACTTCTTCGCTCTTGCGGGCAGAGCGTTTTTTGGATTCCCACTTTGTTTTATACTTCACGGCCTGTTTTTCGAGGTGGTCGAGCGCTCCGCTGACCGCGATCATCATGTCCTTGGCCTGAGCCAGGCCGACCAGCGGGCCATTGCGCGGGTTAATGGTGATTTCGGCTTTGTGGCGGTGTTTCTCGACGCAGAGGATGGCTTTGGCTTCGAAGCGATCACCAAGAATTTTGCGGATTTTTCCGAGGCCCGCCTCTACTTCTTTGCGGATGGCGGGAGTTACCTCGTAATGTCTGCCGGTGTATTCCACGTTCATGA
>JBAVUV010000540.1:0-2136 GCA_049696955.1 Candidatus Sulfotelmatobacter sp.
GGTGTGCGGATACGTGATGCGGATCGACTGCAACATACTGTAATCGTATTCACCGTTCTGTGACGTGAGAGTGATGGTGTTGGCGCCCTCCTGCAAAACACCTGGCGGCAAAGTTAAGTCGAGCGTACCTTTTGCTTCACCGGTGAAAGGAATGTCGCCTAGCGAGGTGCCGTTCAGCGTGACGGCCACGTCGTGAGGAACGCCGAGAATGACGCCTTGCAGAATCACAGCTAACTTTGCGATTTCTGTAGACGTGGAATCCAGATGGGGGACCTGAATAGTCTCATCGACGGCAGTCGAGGAGATGAGTGGCCCGAAGAAGTTGTAGCCATTCGCGCTGGTCAGCGCCGAGTAATAAGTTGTATGAGGCGCGAGTTCCACAGTAAAGGGGAAACTTGCAGGAGGCTGGTTCGAGCCCGCGGATACGGGCATGTCGTGAATGCGTGCCCCTTTCGTATCCTCTACGACGAGGAAGTAAACTCTGGTCCCGGAATATTGCGTGTCGATGCCGGTGCCATAGAAATAGATTGCTGCTTGCGGACCAAAGCCTCGGAAACCGGCGGTTGTTCCCGTGATTTGCATGGGCTGCTCGACCGCTTCGGCGTAAAGATGGAGATACGCTGGATCCACGTTGGGGCTGAGGCCGGCGGCGATAAGTTCGGGTTGCGTCACACAATACCAGCCTTCGTGTTTTACGTAAATCTTGATCGCGGAGTGTGCCGCGAGAGCGAACTGTTTCTGCTGTTGCGCGACAGTAGAAGAAGAATTCTGCAACGTGTTTTCGACGCGATGGCTGGATCCATCGACAGACGCAGCGGGCTGGCTCTGATTTAGATGATTCAACATCACGCTAGGAGTTGCGTTGGCGTTGCTGGCGATCTGGGAACTTCCGGATGCGGTAGCAGAAACTGGGCCGTGAAGAATACGAGTCCCGTTCACGTCCACGTCTTCGAGCCAGTAGGGAGAGCTGCCGGCGTTCGCGGAAGAATCGATCCAGATATAAGTGCGGCCGGAATGTTTGGGGAGGGCGCCTTTCATGAGCAGCGCCGAGCCCGCGATCAACGAAGAATTCAAGCGAACGCGTTCGCCTGCCTGTTCGCGATAAATGTTGAAGCCGAGGTTGTGCACTTCCGTGCCTGTCTTCCACAGGAGCACGACGCGGTTTGCGCCAGTTTTATCCTGGCCAAACTGGGCGGCAAATGATTCCAGCTTGATGCTGGTGGCTGCGGTGATGGTCTCGACTTGCGTAGATGTATTCGGGGTGGTCATCTGGTCCGCGACCACACTAGCCGTGTTGGTGGCGATTCCAGGTGCGCCGGCAAGGGTGAGTATAGTTACGGTGGCTGTGCCGCCGTTGGCAATCGTTCCCAACAAGCAGGTTACTGTTCCACCGGCCTCCGAACAGCTACCGGCACTGGTGGTGAAAGAAAGATAGCTCACATCCGTTGGCAGCGGATCGGTAACAGTTACATTGGTCGCGGACGATGGACCGTTATTGGTTATGCCAATTGTGTAAGTCAGCGTATCGCCTTCGGGGACGGTGGGGCTGGGCATGGCAGTCTTCACGATCGCAAGAGTGGCGCTGCCTGCATTGGCCACGACAACCGAGGCCGTTGCGGTGTTGCTGGTAAGACTCGGCACGATGTTGGACGAGGCGGCGGTTGCGGTATCGGCAATGTTTGTGCCGGACGCGGTTGCAGCATTTACCTGCAGCACTAACGTGAAGCCAGCGGTTGCATTGAGTGCCAGCGTGCCAACCGTACAAGTAATAGTTCCCGTAGCTCCGACGGCGGGCGTGGTGCAAGTCCAGCCAGCTGGAGTTGTGATGGATTGGAATGTGGTATTCGGCGGCGTGCTTTGAGTAAAGCTTACGGTTGTTGCCGCGGCCGGACCATTATTGGTGACACTCTGCGTGTAAGTAATGCTACTTCCCGCGGCGACGGAGGTTGGCGTAGCGGTATTGGTTACGATTAAGTCTGACTGAGTTGCGAGAGCGACGACATCGGTGGCGATTGCGGTATTGTTGGCTGTGTTGGGATCGGATGTTGATGAAGTCACAGAAGCGATATCGTTGATAGCTGTTCCAGCGGCGGTTCCGGCAGTCACGGTAAGCACGACCGTGAATCCGGCTGAGCC
>JBAVUV010000541.1:0-11896 GCA_049696955.1 Candidatus Sulfotelmatobacter sp.
ATCCAGGGTCATTCAAGACCAAGGAGGAATCGAAGCTTTCGGTGCTGGAGCACATTTTGCAGCCGGAGCTTTACCCCGAACTCTACGGCGATATGTATCATAAGGTTCGCATTAATTATTATCCGCCGCGTGGTGATAATAAAGAGGGTTGGGACAACATCGATATCTTCGGATGGCTGGGGTATCCGATGCAGATCAAAGTTGATTTCCTGTGCCGGGATTCGATTCTGGCGGCGCCGATTGTGCTCGATCTCGTCTTGCTGATGGATTTGGCGAAACGCTGTTCGGATTTGCGCGGATTGGGAATTCAGGAGTGGTTAAGCTTTTACTTTAAGTCTCCGATGACGGTGTCGGGGCTTTATCCGGAGCACGATTTGTTTATTCAGCTGATGAAGCTGAAGAACACCTTACGGCACTTGAAGGGCGAAGAGCTGATTACGCATTTGGGGCTGGAGTATTACGACTGAAGTAGAGACGGTAGGATGGTTCAAGACGCTACCACACTGTCTTCAGAAGTGGGCTTTTGCGGATTCTCTCGTTCCGGGTTATCAGGGTGAGGCCCTCGGCGCAGGCGGTTGCGCCAATCAGGCGATCGGATGGATCTGGGGAGTAGTCGTTCGGAAACTGGGCGGCGAGAGCGGCGATCTCTGGCGTGATGGGGCGCACTGAGACATCTTCAATCAGCAGACGGACAGAGGCCTCAACCGTGCCATAGCCCTGTATCTTACCCTTCGCGAACAGGGTTGCTATTTCCCAAAGGCTAATGGCAGAAATGGCGAGACCACCGTCATGGCGTGCACGTCTAATGGCCGAAGCTGCGGCCCGCGATAGCCGATTCGGGTCGTCGTTAGCCCAAATCAGAACATGAGTGTCAAGCAAAATCAACGCGAAGTTTCCCAATCTTCTGGCGGTACAGCCGGAGACTCTATGTCGCCAATGATCCGGAATACGCCCTTCAATCTGCCGATAAACTCTCGCTTCGGAGGCTCTGCAGGCACCAGTTTTGCAACCGGCTTGCCACGCTTCGTGATCACTATGGGCTCTCTGGTCGAGCGCACGTCTTCCATAAGTGTAAGACAGCGCGCCTTGAACTCCGCAGCTGCGATCGTCTTCATGGACACATTGTAACATACATGGTCATCTGAAGATGACCATGTATAAGCCAGGTTCTTGCCTTTTTTTACTCGAGACAAATCTCGTCTTTTACTCGAGACAAATCTCGTCCGTCGGGATGAGAAATTGTTTGCGGATTTCGGCAGTAGGCGTCCTCATTCTTTTCGAACAGGGCGGAATCCGGAGGATTGGCAGGGACGCTCGCGAGCGGCCTTGGGGATCAAACAAGGGGCTGTGCAGGGAATTTGCCCCGTGTCCCATTTCGCTGGGGAGGCTCCCGAAAGCGGATAACCCGGCAGGGGAAATACAGCGTCTAAGCGTTTAAGGAAAGTTGCGCCTGACTGGAGAATGCCAAGCGTATAATGCGGATAACAGTGCTGCATGGAGTATTTTATGAAATTGCGTTGGTTGGCAATCGCTGTGGGATTGGCGGCGTTCAGCGCGGTGCCCTGGACGATGGCGCAGGATCAAGATAAGAACAACACTCAACCCAAAGCAGGCGATGTGCAAAACGCTCCGGCACAGCCTCCAGCCAATCTTCCGACGCAGGACGACAGCCAGATCAAACACGATGGCTCCAAGACCGACGTGGATGCGGTGGGGAACCGCAACGTGGGTTGCGGGCGCGGCGTGGGCAACTGGTACAGCATCGAGAAGCAAGTGGCCATGGGCCGCCAGTATGCGCAGCAGATTGAATCGCAGGTCAAGCTGGTGAATGATCCGGTGGTGACGGAGTATGTCAACCGGATCGGGCAGAACCTGGTGCGCAATTCGGACGCGCAGGTGCCGTTCACGATCAAAGTGATCGATTCCGACGTGGTGAATGCCATGGCGCTTCCCGGCGGATTTTTCTATGTGAACTCGGGATTGATTCTGGCGGCGGATGAAGAAGCCGAGTTGGCCGGCGTTATGGCGCACGAAATTTCGCATGTGGCGGCATGCCATCTGGCGCGCGAGCAAACGCGAGGCACGCTGATGCAACTGGCGACCATTCCTCTGATTTTTGTGGGCGGCGGAATTGGCTACGGAGCATATGAAGCCGCGGGACCGGCGGCCATGCTGGGCTTTCTGAAATTCTCGCGAGGCTTCGAAGCGGAAGCGGACTACCTGGGCGTGGAATATATGTACCGCGCTGGGTACGATCCTTCGGCGTTCGTTTCGTTCTTCGAAAAAATTCAGGCCATGGAGAAGAAGAAGCCGGGAACTCTGTCGAAGACGTTCGATACACATCCGCAGACTCCGGACCGGATCGAGAAAACGCAGGAAGAAATCCGCAAGATTCTGCCCGCCAAGGCTGAGTACATTGTGACCACTTCGGAATTCGACGATGTAAAGGCGCGACTGGCATCAATAGAAAACCGCCACAAGGTACTGGATCAGAGGGACGAGAACAAGCCGAGTTTACGCCGCACCTCGACCAGCGGTGGCGACAATACCGGCAATACCAATCCGGATGACGATCGTCCGACATTGAAACGGCGGGATGATTCGTCGTCGAATTAAAAGACTTATGCGAGGGAGCTAACCGGCGGCCAAAAGGCCGCCGGTTTTTGTCTTTGTGATGGCCGAAATTGGGAAGTCAAATCACCAAGGTCCGTGATCTCGATCACAGTAGTTTGTTCTGGAAGGGATTAAGGATAAGCTAGCCTTATAGCGCAGAAAAGGAGCAGCTCTTCGATGCCAGAGGACACACTCACAATCACCGACAATCGAACCGGACAGATCTACACTGTGCCGATTGAAGATGGCACGATCCGTGCGATGAGTCTGCGGCAGATAAAAACCGGCCCAGAAGATTTTGGATTGATGACGTACGATCCGGCGTTCATGAACACGGCGTCATGCCGCAGCAGCATCACCTATATTGACGGAGACCAGGGGATATTGCGTTACCGCGGATATCCGATTGAAGTTCTGGCGGAACGCTGCACGTTTTTGGAGGTCGCATACCTGCTTTTGTTTGGTGAATTGCCGACCGAGTCTGAACTGAAGAGTTGGGTCTATGACATCACGCACCACACCATGCTGCACGAGAGCACGAAGATGTTCATGGAAGGTTTTCGCTATGACAGCCATCCCATGGGAATGTTTGTCAGCACGGTGGCTGCGCTCTCTACCGTCTATCCGGACGCAAAACACGTGCACGATCCCGCGAACCGGCTCCTGCAAATCAAGCGTCTGATCGGCAAAGTGCCTTCCATCGCGGCGATGTCGTACCGGCACAATGTGGGATTTCCCTACGTCTATCCGGACAACGATTTGAACTACGCGGAAAATTTCATGAACATGCTATGGAAGATGGTTGAGCCGAAGTATGTGGCGAATCCTGCGATTGCGCGCGCGCTCGACATCCTTTTCATCTTGCATGCCGATCATGAACAGAACTGCGGCACCAACGCGATGCGTTCGGTGAGCAGTGCGCAAACCGATCCGTATCTTTCGATGGCATCTGCGGCGGCCGCGTTGGCTGGACCGCTGCATGGCGGGGCTAACGAAGAAGTGCTGAAAATGCTGGATGAGATTGGCTCGAAGGACAAAGTGCCAGCTTATATCAAGAAAAGTAAAGAAGGCGGCGTAAAGCTGATGGGATTTGGGCACCGCATTTACAAGAATTACGATCCGCGGGCGAAGATCATCCGCTGGTCCGCCGAGCAGGTATTCGAGGTTACGGGTCGCAATCCGAAATTGGAGATTGCCCTGGAGTTGGAGCGGATCGCGCTGGAAGATGAATATTTCGTGAAGCGCAAGCTTTATCCGAATGTCGATTTCTATTCGGGAATTATGTACCAGGCGATGGGCTTCCGTCCGGAAATGTTCACGGTGTTATTTGCGATTCCTCGTACGGCGGGATGGCTGGCACAGTGGCAGGAGATGATTACGGATCCGGAGCAGAAGATCGCACGTCCGCGGCAAATCTATACGGGGCATGTGGAGCGGGAGTTTGTGCCGATGGAAAAGAGAACCGCTGCGGCGGTCCCAGCGCGTTAGCTTACATGGTCTGGCCGGGACAAGGGGGGCAGGAACAGGCTAACGGTTAGCCAAATTGGCATCTTCCTATGCGGTCTGCTTCGTCGCCAGCGCGGCTCTGTATTGGCGTGTTTCAGCCGATGAAGTGATAACCTTCATTTCCTGCCAGTCGTAGGGAAACTCTTTTCCACATTCTAGGCAAGCCACGTAGGTTCCGGTCAATGCGCCTGCCTGGGGGCGGCGCGCCTTGCCGCGAAGGGTTACCGGGAAACTGTAACGGGGATGTCTGCAGCCGAAAACCGCCTCAATCAACCTTGCCATCATGAAGCACCTTCCACACGACCTGATTTCTGGGAAACGAATTGGGGAGGTTGCCTACGGAACTCTACTATAGTCCTACCCTCAATCCCTTAGATTCAGAAATCTGTGGATTGGTTTCGAGTTCCTGAGGGTGCTTCCCATTTCGGTACAGTTCCCTTTCCAACTCATTGCTGAAATGAGGTTTAGCCAAACGAAAAGGCTTGTACGCAAAAGGGAGGAGCGGGCCAGGGGTTGGCTGCGCGGAATACTAGCTTAGATTTAGAGCTTTCCGGATGGTCCCGCGCTCATTCTGAATCTTTTCCTGCAGAAGCGTGATGGAGTAGATCAGTTGCTCCGGACGCGGCGGGCAACCTGGGACGTAGATATCGACAGGGATCACCTGATTCACGCTTTGCACCAGCGCGTAGTTATTGAAGACGCCACCTGAGGTGGCGCATGCGCCCATGGAGATTACCCACTTCGGTTCAGGCATCTGCTCCCAGAGTTGGCGGATCACAGGCGCCATTTTGTTAGAGACACGGCCGGCGATGATCATGAGATCGCTCTGACGTGGGGATGGACGAAAGACTTCTGCTCCGAAGCGTGCGATGTCAAAGCGCGAAGCGCCCATGGACATCATTTCGATTGCACAGCAGGCCAGGCCAAAAGTCATCGGCCAGATGGAGCCCTTTCGCATCCAGTTCACAGCGGAATCGAGCGTGGTCAATACCACTCCCTCAGGGGTAGGATTGCCGAAGGTTAGATCTTTAACAATCTTCTTGCCGTTTTCGAGATCGACGTAGGGGCCGAAATTCAGTTCGGGAGCCATATGCTTATTCTAAACTACAGATGCCCGCAAACTTCCAATCGTAGCTCTTGACAATCCAATTCTTTGCTATAAGCTGACTGCGTCTTCCCCTTCCAGAAGTTCAGGCCCCACTCTCGTGTTTTGCGCCGTTGCGTACTACGTTGCATGGCGGCGAAATTTGTAAACCGGGTCACGCTCAACACTCATCGAAGGAGATAGATATGAGTCCACTGCATTCGTTCAGCACCGGGATGGGCTCTGGAAAACGTCGAAGCCACGTTCCTCCAATTCCTGCGACGAATTTTCCTGTACAAGCCTCGCGCGCCGTGGCGCAGGTTCAACTGCCGCATTATCCGTTCCAACCGCTCCCGACTCCCAATGGTCCAGCGCCTTACCGGTTTGATTTATCACAGTTGCTCTCCGCCGCTGATGTAACAAAAATCAAGAATGCAGGTGTGATGGCATTCCATACCGTGGGCGACACGGGGGACTATCGCGATTCAGGGCCGCAGGATCTTGTGGCGGCGCTGATGACGCAGGATGCGCAGAATTCCGCGGAGAATAAGCAGCCGGCGTTTTACTACCATCTGGGGGACGTAATTTATTTTGCCGGCGACATTGATAAATACGGCGCGTACTTCTATGAAACCTATAAAGACTATCCGGCTTTTATCGTTTCGATTCCGGGCAATCACGACTGCCAGCCGGACGATCCGCAGGACGGGCCGGTCGATCCCAACAAATTCCCGCTCGATGGTTGGATACAGAATTTCATGTCGAAGAATCCTGCGCAGTTGGGCTCGTTGAAGACCGCTTCGAATCGAACCCAAATGAATTTGCCGAATGTATTTTGGACCTTTACTACGCCGTTTGCGACGATTCTCGGATTGTTTTCCAACGTGGGGGAAACGGAAGCGGAGATTCATCAGGATCAAATCGATTGGTTCAAAGGAGAGTTGACCGCTGCTGATCCCAATCTGGCCCTGATCGTAGCCATTCATCATCCGCCATTTTCCGGTGATGTTGAGCACTCAGGCAGCAGCGCGGCGGATCAAGTTCTCTCCAGTAGCTTTCAGGCGACGAAACGATATCCCAATTTGATTCTGTCGGGGCACGTGCATAACTATCAGCGCTTCACAAGTGTGGTGCAGGGACCAAAGGGAAAGCTGCAGATTCCTTACGTAGTGGCTGGCGGCGGCGGATACACTAACCTGGCGGCTCTGCATACGGTGAACGGCGCGCCGCCCAAGGTTCCTCTGACATTGGGAAATGGCCTGAGTCTTGAGCAATACGACCAGAAAAACTTTGGATTCCTTCGCCTGGAAGTGAGCAAGAGCCAGATTGTAGGAACCTATCGTTCCGCTCCTTACCCGGGCGCCGGAACACCCAGCGGCAGCTTGCTTGACAGTTTTGTGATTGATCTCAGGAAGAACACGGTGACAACTTTGGGCTCAGGCAGTGCCACAGCGGCCGCCGGTAGCGGCAAGACGGGGAAGGGATCGAAGCCTGTGAAACCTCCAACCAAGAAGCGCTGAATCAATGGCTCCGAGATCAGAGTTCCTCCGCAGTCAAACGCTCAAAACTACTTTGCCGAACATCTGACTCTTTTCTAGGTACTCGTGCGCGGCGCGGATTTCTGTGAGCGGGAAAACTCGATCGACTACCGGCTTCAGGCGTCCGGCGAAGATGTGTTTCAGGACTTCGTGCAGTTCGCCCATGGTACCCATATAAGATCCGAGCAGAGTGAGTTGCCGGGCGAACAGGTGCAGCAGATCAATGTTTACTTTTGGACCTGTGGTGGCTCCGCAGGTGACCAGGGTGCCGCCTGATTTGAGAGACTTGACGCTCTCGTCCCACGTAGCGGCGCCCATGTGCTCTACAACTATGTCGACGCCTTCTTTGTTGGTGATCTTGCGAACTTCGTCGGAAATCTTTTGCTGATAATGGTTGATCCCGTAATCGGCGCCCAGTTCGCGGCCTTTCGCCAGTTTTATATCGTCGCCAGCAGTTGTGATCACGCAGCAGTGGAAGAGTTTTGCAATCTGGATGGCGGCGATGCCGACGCCGGAACTCGCTCCCAGGACCAGCACGGTCTGGCCGGGGCGAACGCCGGCGCGGCCGACCAGCATGTGCCACGCCGTGACAAATACGAGCGGCACGCTGGCGGCTTCAATGAAATCGAGCGAATCAGGAATCGGAACCACGCTGGCTGCGGGAACGGCGATCAGTTCGCAATTGCCGCCGTCCACGCCATTCCCCAGCACGGTAAATTCGCGGCATTGATTCTGCAGACCGGCCACACATTTCTCACAACGTCCGCAGAAGTGCATCGGAGCGATGAGCACGCGCTGTCCGGCATTGAATCCGCTGACGTATTCTCCAACCTCGACTACTTCTCCCGCAATGTCGCTGCCGAGAATGTGCGGCAGTTTGACTCCCGGCAATCCTTTGCGCACCCAAATGTCGAGGTGATTGAGCGAGCAGGCGCGGACGCGAACTAATATCTGGTCCTTGCGCGGTTGGGGGTCAGGGACATCTTCGTACGTCAAGACTTCGGGACCACCGAATTGATGAATGCGGACTGCTTTCATAAGTGCGTTCTCCAGTGCATCGACAAGGTAAGGATACTTGTCTGGCGCGGAAATTCTCAAACCTTGAAACGCAGAGGACACGGAGAACGGTCGCGGAGCGCGCAGAGCCACCGATTCTTTCTGCAAAATCGTCGGTTTGCTGCAACTGGGAGCGTGGATTGAGCGGCGAGACCACTTGGCTTAAGATATTTCCGGGCTCATAATCTGGATGACCAAAAACTCCGCTCGCGCCATCTATTTTGTCATAGTCCTCGCGGTTGTGGCGCTGGACCGCTGGACCAAGCATTTGGTGGCGCAGCGCATCCGGCTTTACGCGCACATTCAGGTGATTCCAGGCTTTTTTCGAATCACGCACACCGAAAATACCGGCGCTGCGTTCAGTCTTTTTGCCGACTCGACTGCTCCCTGGAAAACGGGACTGCTCATCGCATTTTCCGTAGTTGCGCTAGTTGTGGTTTCGGTCCTGCTGTGGAAGAACAATCATGCTCACATTGCCACCGGCGTGGGCTTGTCGTTGATTATGGGGGGAGCGTTGGGGAATCTGTGGGACCGGTTGGCGCACGGGCGCGTGGTGGATTTTCTCCTGGTGTATATCAAGCAGTATCAGTGGCCAGTTTTCAACCTGGCGGACAGCGCGATCGTAGTGGGAGCGGGGTTGCTGATCGTGGAGATTCTGTTTGCGAAGCCGCATGGTCACAAGGAGCCGGTGCAGGGCTAGCTGCCGACGCGGATATCTGTCGAAAGAGCCAACAGGCATAATCTTTTTGCCACCCCATACTTTTTAATGTGTTCAGATTCGCTGCTTCCATTTATTCTGTTGCGTCGCCTGTGTGAGCTGTGTTCCATCCTTATGTCTGCGAAATGTGCGCATGAGACCTCTGAAACGCTGGAAAAGCCGGACCCTTCTGTTCCTGGCAGTAGTAGGACCGGGGATTATCACGGCAAACGTCGACAACGACGCGGGCGGCATCCTGACCTATTCGCAGGCCGGAGCCCAGTACGGATTTCTTCTGCTCTGGACGATGATCCCGATCACGTTGGCGCTGATCGTGGTGCAGGAAATGAGCGCCCGCATGGGCGCGGTAACCGGCAAAGGGCTGAGCGACCTGATCCGCGAGGAATTCGGCCTCCGCATCACTTTTCTAATGATGCTTGGAATTTTAGTTATCAATTTTGGAAACGTGGTGACGGAGTTTATCGGCATCGCCACCAGCCTCGAATTATTTGGCCTCTCGCGCTATATAACGGTGCCGATCTGCGGGGTGATCGTCTGGCTGATTGTGGTGAAGGGCCAGTATAAGAGCGTTGAAAAGGTCTTCCTGGCGGCGTCGTTTTTCTACATCACTTATATCTTCGCCGGAGTGCTGGCGCATCCCTTGTGGAAAGATGCGGCCATCGCCACAATTAAGCCGCCAGCGCTTAAAGCCTTCCGCGATCAAGCTTACTTGTTCATGGTGATCGGCGTGGTGGGAACAACGATCGCACCCTGGATGCAGTTCTATCTTCAGGCCTCAATTGTGGAAAAAGGCGTCACCCGTCGGGGACTCAAAGCGTCGCGCTGGGACGTAATCACCGGCTGCATGTTCACAGATATTGTGGCGTGGTTCATCATTGTTGCCTGCGCTGCCACGCTCTATGTGCATGGGTTCCGCGACATCACTTATGCGGCCGACGCCGCACAGGCCTTGAAACCGTTGGCCGGACAATACGCTTACATTTTGTTTGCCGTGGGATTATTCAACGCCTCACTCTTTGCCGCATCGATTTTGCCGCTTTCCACTGCGTACACGGTCTGCGAGGGATTGGGTTTTGAATCCGGGGTCGACAAGAAATTTGGTGAAGCTCCATTTTTCTACTGGCTTTACACTCTCCTGATCGTTGCCGGGGGAATTCTGGTGCTTCTGATTCCCGGAGCGCAGCTGGTGAAAATCGTTCTGTGGTCACAGGTATTAAACGGGATCGTGTTGCCGTTTGTTTTGATCTTCATGCTTCTGCTGATCAACAAGAAGGAATTGATGGGCGAGCATGTAAACTCGCATTTGTTCAACGCTGTCGCATGGACGACTACTATCCTGATAGTGGGACTGTCCCTGGCACTGGCGTTGGCTTCCGTTACTGGAAAAGCAGGTAGCTAGCACATGAAATTGAAATTAAGGATCTAGGGAAGCTTTCCGGCCGCCAGATCCTTCACCAGGGATGCGTCAGCTTCAAGAAAATCATAGGTTGGCAATGCATTGGGAAAGGCCCACTGCAAATCGCGGAAGATGCGGTTTTCGATTTCGCCATCGTATTCCCGCACGATAAAAAACCTTAGTTCAACCGCGGCGCCGTTGGGATACATATGCTGCACGCGGGCGATCTCATGGCCAACCTTGGCGTGAATTCCCAGTTCTTCTTCCAACTCACGGCGCAGTGCGTCTCGAGGTTGCTCGCCTTCTTCGATTTTTCCTCCGGGAAATTCCCACTTGAGCGGCATGGTTTGATGACGCGTGCGCTGGCAAACCAGCAACTTGCCGTCCTTCTCGATCACCGCGGCTACGACCCGTTTCATAATTATGCCGAATCCTGGACAACAAATAGCGCCCCATCCATGCAAATGACAGATATCAACAGCGAAGAATTCCACCGAAGGATTGCTCCAGTTTTTTGCCCACGAGTTCGGCGCAGTATTGGACGAGTCGCTGGTCCTCCGCGCCGAACGCGGCCGCGAAGTGGCTATCGATGTCCAGTTCGCCGGCAACCTGGTTCTTCACGAAAATCGGTACTACGATTTCCGATTTGGTCTCAAGCGAACAAGCGAGATAGCGCGAATCCTTGCTGACGTCGTCAACGACAATCATCTTGCCACTGGAAGCGGCCGCGCCACAGATGCCCTGGTTGAGTGGTATGCGCGTATGCGGAGTCATGGCTCCCACAAAACTTTCCAGCACCAGCACTCCGGGTACGGTGCCGGGTTCGAGTATGTAAAAGCCAACCCAGTTATATTTCAGCATACGATCGTGCAACAGCTTGCAAATGCCTTGCATAAGGGCTTTGGCCGTGGAGGAGGTTTCCGCGCTCGCCGAGATTTCTTTGCGAACCTCCTCCATTCTGGTTTGTGTGGGCATAAGAAAAATCTTAACTCAGAGCGCGAGTTTCGCGTCCAAAGAAGATGAAACGCGGGTAATTTGACGGATTCCTTCCGATCGAGCCCGCGAGGATCGCGATGTCCATGAAGATGTCGACGAGAGACTTTGGAGCAAAACCCAGGAATCGGGCTGCAGGATGGCGATGCGGCAAGGCGAATCGTTCGTCATGGGATTTGCTTAGAAGTTAATCTGGCGCAGAGCCGCGGCAAGCGCATCCACCGCCAACTGCGCGGCGTGAGTCGACGCTTGAGGTAAACCGCCAACGGCCTGGCTGAGGTCTGCGCGGCGCAGGTTCTTTGCGTCGGCCAAAGTCTTGCCGACGAGCAATTCCGTCAATGCCGAGGCGGAGGCAATCGCGGCCACACATCCTTTGGCCTTGAACTTCGCCCGGATGATCCGGCCGTCGTTTACCTTCAACGTCAACCGGAGCACATCTCCGCAAGCGGGATTCTCAATTTCTGCCGTTGCGTCGGCGTCGGCAATTTCTCCTGCATTGCGCGGATTTTGAAAATGATCGAGTACTTGCGGGGAATACATGGGCAGCTCAATTGTAAGCGCAGAAGTCACGGGCAATCCTAACCGCGCGTCCGAGTTCCTTCGGGGAAGTAAATCTGCCATCCAAGTTTTCTGGCAGTTGTCTCCAGGTCAGGGTTGGGGTTCACAGCGACGGCGTGTTTCGCCATGGCTAGCATTTCCGTATCCCAGCGCGAATTGCCAAAGGCTACGTCGATTTCCTTTTTCACGATTTCGCGGAGTGCCTCAGGTTTGCCGTTGCCAGAGGGTACGCGAATCAGTCGATCTGTGGCGATTCCGCAATCGAGCTCGACCTTAGCCGCAAGGATGTGGCTTTGCGCTATACCGAAATATTTCATTCCGGCGCGAATTACCCATTCGTTCGAAGAAGAAACCGCCCACACCTCGCAGCCGGCGTCGTGCAGGCGGCGCACCAGTTCGCGCATCTCTGGGAAAATCTGTTCGACAAAGAACTG